>CAVFVX010000025.1:0-22423 GCA_963626075.1 Acutalibacteraceae bacterium | reverse complement strand
GGCCGAAGAGGCAGAGACAGCTGAAATCAGTGAAAAAGCCGAGGAGACGGAGACGACCGTTACTTCCGAACCTCTGGTGGACATCTCGTCAGTCGAAGTCGAGAAGCCTCTTACATTTGTCGACAGTACTGCAGCTTCTGAGGAAGATTTCTCTTTTAAAACCTTCTATCGATATGAAAATAGCATGTATATAAAAGCATCTTTCACGTCAGAAAGCGGCGAACTCATCTTCAACGAGATAGGTGAAGATGAGGTGAGCAGGATTATCTCGCGTGTTGCTGCATCCGGCATTAATTTCGATGGAGTATCTTATATCATCAACGGAAGTCTTCTTGCCGTAACCTATCCGAAAGCAACCAAGGAAGAAGTTGAAGAAAAATGGCAGGATTTCGAGACTTGTCTGGACAATTACAATGAAGAGATTGCGAATCTGGTGGATGCAGAGGAAGGTGAATTGGTTATAACTGACCGAAATGCTGACACTTTAAGAGGAACATTAACCGCAGCTATCTACAATGATAGAGCTGAAATTAGGATTCCAGAGAATATGACAGAGGAGGAAACATACTCATTTGTTAACTGGTTGGTTTCCACATACCCGGAGGCTGCTGATTATGGAACGTATTCTATCTCCGACGGAGTTCTGACACTTTTTTATTCTCCGCTCTTCTCCAATACTCTCGCATCCAGTAATTTCAACCTTCTGGCAGAGCTTATCGATGATTACTTTGCTCAGTCTGAAGAAGTATCAGAAGTTGAAGAAACAGCTAAGCCCGCAGCGGCAACGGCAGTCGATGAAAAGATAAGCGCAGAGAAGGTATCTGCAGAGGCGGGAAAGAAGGAGAGCTTCATAAAGGGCTATTCCGTTTCCGGATACCTCACGCCTTCCTTCAATTTCGAAAAGTCGTCGTTCAATTTCGGAGCGGGGCTGAGAGCTGAGATTGATTTCAAATCCTGGCTCAGCGTGGGCCTCAGTGTCGGCGGCAACTTCTACGGCTACCTGGACGCTCTTATCTACGGCAGATTCACATTCGTCGAGTTCGGTAAGTGCAGTGTCTACGGCCTTGCTGGCGTCGGAATCGACTGGTCGATAAAGGGCGGACAGGCCGGACTGATGCTCAGGGCCGCAGTCGGAGTCGAGTATGCAGTCCTCGAGAAACTCTCCGTATTCGGGGAAATCGGGTATCAGTACTCGGGGCTCAGAAGGAGCGACATCTACGCATCGGTCGGTGTCAGTTACAGGTTCTGATTGTTGTCATTGTTTCAAAGAAAAGTCCCGGCCTGAAAACCGGGACTTTGACGTGGCGGGATCTGTCAGAGTCCCATCTTCGCCTTCATCTTGGACCAGCTGTCCTTGAGTGTGACGGTTCTGTTGAAGACCATCGCCCCGGGCTTGCTGTCTTTCGAGTCTACGCAGTAGTAGCCGTTTCTCACGAACTGGAGGTAGTCGCCGACCTTTGCCTTCTCCGCTTCCTTCTCGATGTATGCGTTCTTGAGAACGACGAGGGAATCGGGATTGAGGTCGTCGAGGTAATTGCCCGTTGCGGCACCGGGAGTCTCGCTTCTGAAGAGTTTGTCGTACTGCCTTACCTCGGCCTTGGTGTTGACTGACGCGCTTACCCAGTGGCTTGTTCCCTTGACCTTTCGTCCGTCGGGAGTCTCGCCGCCCTTCGAGAGCGGGTCGTAAGTGCAGTGGATTACGGTTATGTTGCCGTTATCATCCTTCTCTACGGAGTTTGCCGTGATGTAGTAGGCACCCTTGAGTCTTATTTCGTTACCGATGTAGAGCCTGTGGTAGCCCTTGACCGGAGTCTCCATGAAGTCTTCTCTCTCGATGTAGACTTCCTTCGTGAATGCGACCTTGTGTGTACCGCTCTTCTCGTCCTCGGGGTTGTCGACAGCGTCGAAGTATTCGACCTTGTCCTCCGGGTAGTTGTCGATTACGACCTTCACGGGGTCGAGAACGGCCATGAGTCTCTTCGCTCTCTTGTTCAGGTCCTCTCTCACGCAGAATTCCATGAGTGAGAAGTCGACAGTTCCTTCGACCTTGGCAACTCCCACTCTCGATACGAAGTCCTTCATCGCCTCGGGTGAGTAGCCTCTCCTTCTTATGCCGCTGATGGTCGGCATTCTCGGATCGTCCCATCCCGATACGAAGTTGTTGTTCACAAGATAGAGAAGTCTTCTCTTGCTCATGAGACAGTATGTTATGTTGAGACGTGCGAACTCGTACTGATGAGGAGTGTGCTCGATGCCGTCGATGCTTGTAGCCCAGTCGTATGCGGGGCGGTGATCCTCGAACTCGAGAGTGCAGATGGAGTGAGTAATGCCTTCGATTGCATCGCTGATGGGGTGTGTGAAGTCATACATGGGGTAGATGCACCACTTCTTTCCTGTTCTCGGATGCTCGGCATACTTTATCCTGTAGAGTGCGGGGTCCCTCATGTTGATGTTCGGGCTCGCCATGTCGATCTTCGCTCTGAGCGTGTACTTTCCCTCGGGGAATTCGCCGTTCTTCATTCTCAGGAAGAGGTCCATGTTCTCTTCGATGGACCGGTCTCTGTCGGGGCTGTTCTTACCGGGCTCCGTCAGCGTTCCCCTGTACTCCTTCATCTCCTCGGGAGTGAGGGAGTCGACGTAGGCTTTTCCTTCCCTGATGAGATTGAGAGCAATCTCATAGAGCCTGTCGTAGTAGTCCGATGCGTAGAACTCGTTCTTTCCCCAGTCGAAGCCGAGCCATCTGATGTCGCTCTTGATGGAGTTGATGTACTCCATGTCTTCCTTTGCGGGGTTCGTGTCATCGAGCCTGAGGTGGCATCTTCCGCCGTATTTCTCGGCAAGTCCGAAATTCAGACAGATGCTCTTGATGTGTCCGATGTGGAGATAGCCGTTGGGCTCCGGCGGGAAGCGGGTGACAATCGTGTTGTTGGGAACCCTTCCTTCCCTGAGGTCGTCCTCGATGATCTTCTCGATGAAGTTGAGGGGTTTGGAGGCTGTCGTCTCCTCGTTCTTTTCGTTTTCCATAATTACCTTCCTTCACTCCCTTCAAAGGGGAGCTTAGAGTTTTTATGGGGAAAGTCTACCATGTTTGTCATTTCTCTACTAGCTATGGCTTTTTTGGAAAATCAGACATAACTATGGAATATTGTCTGCCGTCGTTATATACTTCCCGCATGGCTAAAAGAATCAAAGAGGGACATAGAATAAAGAAGCTTTACCCGTTCGACGTGTTCATTCCGTACGTGATGGTCGAGAGAAGCGACAGCCAGAACACGGTCAACGATTTCTTCGACATAGCGCCGACGGAGGCGTTTATCCGAGAGATGAGGGACGAGGGCCTCGACGGCTTCGGAGTACTCCACGTAATTCTCGGCGCATACGTCAGAATGGTCAGCCAGAGACCGAAGACGAACAGATTCATACGCGGCCAGCGCATCTACGGACGCAATGAGATTACGGTATCTCTTGCGATATTGAGGAAGATGAGCATAGACGGCATGGAGACGACCATCAAGATGCACTTCAAGCCGGACTGGGACATCTACCAGATCTACGACGAGGTGACGAGAGTCATCGAGAAGGGTATGAAGGATACGTCGACGGACAAGTATGCGGGCATCCTCACGAAGATTCCGGGACTCTTCCTGAAGTTCACGATGTGGGTTCTCAAGACCCTGGATTACTTCAACCTCCTTCTTCCCGCACTCAAGGAGGCGTCCCCGTTCCATGCTTCGATGTTCATAACGAACATGGCCTCTCTCAACATTCCGCCGATCAGACATCACCTCTACAACTTCGGCAACTGTCCTCTCTTCATCGCATTCGGCGCCAAGAGAACGATGTATGATTTCACAGAGGACGGTGAACCTATAAAGAAGAGGGTCGTCGACATAACGGTCAACATGGATGAGAGAACAACGAACGGCTACTACTGGGCTTCGGCTCTGAAGCAGTTCAAGCACTACATGGCTCACCCGGAGCTCTTGAAGGAAAAGCCGGAACAGGTATTCGAGGATAAATAGCCTTACCAGGCTTCGAGCATGACCCCGCCGTCACCCTCTGCCGTGAATCCTATGGATGCGGACGAGAGGAAAGCGGGGTTCTTTATTTTCAGAATCTCGCTTTCTCCGGAAAGGAAGACGATTGTCTCTCCGTCTTTTTTCATGGTTATCTCCGTTGACAGCGAAGGAGTTTTCAATTCGCTCTCGAGCCCGAAGAACGAGGATGTAATTCTTCCGGGAGTGAAGACTATCGTGTCGTGAGGCGTGTGGAAGAAGACGAACGAGCAGGAGACGCTTTCGTCTTTCCTGTACGAGAGACGGACCGTGTCTGTCTCTCCGACAGTGAAGAAGACGGATGACCTGCCGCTGTTACTGTACTTCACGGTGTGGAGCATATATTCATCAAAGGACTGAGGTTTCTTCAGCCACTGGGCCTTACGCATGTTCATGCGTCTATTCTATCTCCGCATTTCTTTCTTGTCATTGCCCGTTGCGTCTTTTAAAATCTGTGGGTATGAACGGAATAATTGCAGATCTTGTTTTTTCATTCGTCTCCTCGGACGAGGAGGAGCACAGAGGCTACTACTCGGCCCTGACCACGGGCTACTTCGACGAAATCGCAACGGTTTTCGAGGAAAAGGAGCATTCCTTCTCCCTGATGACGAAGCTCGGTGACGACGCCGAGGCCGTTGCCGCGAGAAGCTACTATTCATCCCAGTACGACTATGACACTGTGTACTTCACGAGTAATCTCTATCCGACGGCAATCTCCGTTGAGGGCGAGACGAGGCTGAGGTATTCGGCCCTCTCGGACATAACGGAGGGCGATGTCGTATCGTTCATAGATGAGAAGAACATAGATACGCTCTTCGTGTCGGCTTCGCTTCTGTCATTCAAGCCGGTATCGCGGGAGATAGTGAAGGGTATCGTGAAGAGAAAGGATGCCCTCAAGAGAGTCGTCGTCGACACGACGCTCGACTATGACATACTCCTTCTCGAGGAGCTCAAGGGCTCGATTGAGGCTCTGAGGGACTCCGGAATTTCCGTCTCGGTTGTCGGCGAAGCACTCGCAATCGACGGCGTCAAGGGCATGAGTATTCTGAAGCGCGACGAAATCCTATCGGGTCTTACGGAACAGGAAGGCTAGGAACGAATCGTGTATGAAGGAGTCGGTCGGCTCCGACAGCGCGGAGTCCGAGAAGAAATCCTCCATCACGAAGCCTCTTCCGAGGAGCGGCGTAATGATTGACTCGAGTGTATGCGAGAACTCGAGAGTGTCTCCTTTTTCTATCTTTTTCTCGACTTCCCTTTCAGAGAGACTTTTCGTCGTACTGAAGGGTAGTGTGTACTTCACCTTCAGCTTCCTCTGCTGTTTCTTCTCGTCGAAGATGTAGAGAACGGGATTTGCGATTCCCATCATGAAATAACCGTCTTTTCTCAGAACCCTGTCCACTTCGTCATATACCTTATTTATATCCTCGATGAAGTTGAGGGATATGGGGTTGACGACGGCGTCGAAGGACGAGGGGGAAAAGGGGAGCGAGAGGGCGCTGGCAACAACAGTTTCCGCAGAGAGCCCGTACATTTCGAGGGCCTTCCTGTCCTGCCCGATCTGAGCGGGTGATATGTCCACACTTGTGACTCTGCAGCCGTATGCTGCGAGTAGCGGTGTCTGCTGGCCGCCTCCGCCGCAGAGAACGAGTACGTCCTTATCCTTTATTCTCCCGGTCCAGGACGAAGGTACAGCCTTCTCCGTCGTAATCCTGAGGGCGATGTCTCCTCTTTTTGCTTTTTCGATTTCGTCCTCTCCGACGATTCTCGTCCACCAGTTTCCTCTTTCCTCTTCCCCGTCCCAGGCTCTGCTGTTTACTTCCTCTGTGTTCATGGGAGGAAGTATAGCACAGAAGGGACAGAACGATACCCGTAAGAAATGCTCGGACGAAAATGCTCTGAAAAATTATAGTAAAACGAAAATGCTCAAAAACTTTTTACTAAAACGAAAAAGCTCAAAAAGTTTCGAGCATAATTGACGACTTGATTCTTCTTATTTAGAATAAGGATATGTTTCTGAACAGAGAAAAAGAACTAGCACAGATCAGAGAGGTCGTCCGGACAAAAAACGGGAAGGCGAAGGGAATTCTTGTCTGGGGAATCAGACGGAGCGGCAAGTCCACGCTTATAAAGGAAGCCATGAAATCCTTTGACGGCATATTCATCAATATGGAGTGTGCCGAGGTCAGCTTCGAGAAGAACATGGAGATGTTCGCTTCGGTCTCTGCTGAAGAGACGGGAATGGAGTATCTTTCGTACATCAGGGACTTCAACAGTCTTCTGAAGGCTCTGGACCAGAACGGAAAGGATACTGTGGTCCTCATAGATGAGTACCAGTTCATGAAGAACTCATACAGGAACGGCAATTTCGACTCCTTCGTTCAGATTGCTCTGGACAGTCTCAGTGAAAGAATCACGATAATCCTCTGCGGCTCGTATGTATCCGTTATGAAGAAGCTGGGAGAATATTCGGCACCTCTCTACGGACGTTTTTCCCTTTCGATTGAACTTCATCCGTTCAATTACTATGAGGCATCGATGTTCTATCCCTCTCTTTCCCCTCGTGACAAGATTGCATTCTACGCAGTCTTCGGCGGACTTCCGTTCGTGCTGAGCCTTCTGGAGAGTGAAAAGGGACTGGAGTGGAACATCAGACATTTCCTTCTTGACAAGTCATCACCCGTATACATCGTTCTTACCGAGACACTGCTCACGGAGATATTCAGGATAGAGAAGGCACAGGAGATTCTTCTTGCCGTCGGAAACGGAAAGAAGAGGAACAGGGATCTCGCATCCGCCCTCAATGTCACATCATCCGTAATTGCAGACGAATGCCAGAGACTCTGCGACATGGGTATTCTGGAGAAGGAAGTCCCGATAAACGTAAAGGACGACAGAAAGAAGATCTTCTACTCGATAAAGGACAATCTGCTGAGATTCTTCTACGGCTTCATACAGCCGAATTCATCATTCATCACCCGGTTCGGGGCGGACTATGTCTGGGCGAGAATCGAAGAGGGTGTGAAGACGTTCATATCACGCAGGTTCGAGGGCGTAGTGACGGAGTATGTGACGCTCTGTACGGGAAACAACAGCAGTCTTGATGTTCTTGACATCGGAACATACTGGTATGATTCGAAGGATGAGAACATCGAGTACGATGTCGTTGTCAGGCAGAAGAGAGGATACTTCATAATATCGTGCAAGTACCTTGCAGGGGTGCTGTCGGGTTCTCTCGAAGACGAGGAGACTGAAAAGATGAAGAAGGCGAAGGACATGCTTTCCTCCGGCTGCGGCTTCGCCTCCGTCGAAGGCTACGAGAGAAATGACGACAGCATTCTGAGACTTACAGGTGTCGATTATTATTCGGAAGATGGAATCAGAAGCGGAGAAAAGCTGAAGAAATACCTCGGCTGAATGCAAAACAGCTTTCCAGCAGCCCTGAAGGAGAAGTATAATCTACCTACAGATTAAATAAGGAGACTTATATGCAGAGAAAACCATTCAGGGCCTTTCTGGCTCTTGTTGTCGTACTTCTCACAGCATCCATGCTCTGGGCACAGCCCGTGCAGGAAGCTCAGTCTGTACCTGACGAAGTTCAGGTTCAGATTCTCTTCACCTCCGATGTTCACGGTGCAATCGTGGACAGCCAGTACAGCAAGGGAGACGCCGCAACGATCAGCGGAACGGGTCTTTCGAGACTGAGCACTGTTCTCAAGGAGAGAAAGGCGGAGTACGCTAACACAATCACTCTCGACAACGGCGACACCATCCAGGGAACACCGTTCACCTACTACTACGCATTCTTCAAAACCGATGTCGAAGACCCGACAATGAAGGCTCTCGGACTCCTCGGATACGACTGCTGGAACTGGGGTAACCACGAGTTCAACTACGGCATGACCATCCTCAACAAGCAGGTTGCAGATGCAGAGAGCGAGGGAATCGAGGTAATCACAGCGAACTTCGTGAAGAGCGGTACTGACTACGAACCCTACTGCAGTGCATACATCGTCCGCACATTCGACGGCGTCAAGGTCGGTGTCATCGGTATGGACACTCCCAACATTCCGACATGGGACAAGGCTGCGAACTGGGAAGGAATCGACTTCAAGACATTCGTAGACTGCTGGAACCACTATGCTGACATCCTCAAGAACGAGGAAGGCTGTGACATCGTTGTCGTCGCATGCCACTCCGGACGCGGCACAAGCGGCGGTACTCTCGTCGATGCCGACGAAATCGAAGGCTACAACGGCGACGGCCTCTACTACGAGGACAGCTACGAGAACCAGATAGCATGTCTCATCGAGAACAGTAGGGGAATCGACCTCGTACTCGGCGGACACACACACGAGACCGGAACATATTCCTTCACGGACCTCGACGGAAAGGAAGTACCCGTTCTCCACTGCGGAACAAAGGCACAGGGACTGGGATGCGCAGTCATCACATACAGCAACGTAGAGGGTAAGGTCACAGACATCTCCCTCGAAGTCATCGACACATCCAAGAGCGATGTCGACGAGGAGTTCGTCGCTGCAATGAGCGACTATGAGACTGAAGTCTGGGACAACTACCTCAACGCAGTCATCGGAACAGCTTCCGCAGACTTCGAGGCTCCGGGCAACATGACAGAGCCCAACGCATTCCTCGATCTCATCAACACAGTCCAGCTTGATGCCATTCCGGAGGAAATCGGAGCTCAGATGAGCATCTCCGCTCCTCTCAACAGCTCCACGGGAGCAGTCATCCCGGCAGGCGAGATTCACCTCGGACTCCTCTTCCAGCTCTACAAGTACGAGAACTGGCTCTACTGCATCGACATGACGGGATCCGAGATCAAGGCATGGCTCGAGTTTGCTGCAACGAAGTACGAAGTCCAGGACGGACAGATTGTACGTGGCGGCGGAATGTACTGCGACACGCTCTACGGCGAGGGAGTATCGTATGAGATATATCTCGGCAACGCAGAGGGTGACAGAATCAGGAACATCACATACCTCGGAGAACCCCTCGATATGGACGGACACTACAAGGTCGTCATCAACAACTACCGCTTCACGGGCGGCGGCGACTACATGAAGGCAGTTGCGAACTACCTCGGCGCAGACAGCTTTGCAGGCGACGAGAGCCGTGTCCTCTATTCGACACAGTATGACATGGAGCAGGGCGAAGACCTGGGCCAGGTGAGAAACCTCCTTTCTGCATATATCCAGAGAGTCGGCACAATCTCCCCGGTCGTCACGGGCAGCTTCAGCATCCATACGACAGCATCAGAGAACTGATAACAGTCTACAGGACAGCAGACACCTCCCCGACGGGAGGTGTCTCTCTCAAGGGACATCAACTCCAGAGTGCATCGGCCCCGGTGACAGGATAGGTTTGATATGAATGACGAACGGAATTACCGAACCGCTGCTGAAGACATAGAAAGAGTCTTCTGTGAAAGCAGGGAAACGGCCACGCTAGCAGCAGACAGGGCAATGATTCAGGCGCACTGGAATATCGGGAGGAGGATTGTAGAGGAGGAGCGGAGAACGGGCTCGGGAGAGAACATGATTTCGGGAATATCGGGCGAGCTTACACGCGAATTCGGTTCCTGCTGTTCCAGCCGCAACCTTCATGATTTCCGCCAGTTCTACCTCTGTTTCACAGAGGAAGAAATCCTGAATCCGCATCTATCGAATCTTACCTGGATTCACTTCAGATCCCTTCTGCGGGTCTCCGATGAGAATGCCAGAGTCTGGTACATGCATGAGGCTGCCGAAGAGAACTGGAGCGCGGAGACTCTTGAGCGCAATATAGAAACACGGTATTACTACCGCTTTCAGCAATCCGGGGCAGAAGACGAAGACGCGGCGGAAACGAAAGAGAAGGAGACTCCCGGGACCGTAAACAGTTACGTCGTTGCCGAGTTCCTCGGACTGGGCAGTCGGAATGCGGACTCCGACCTGAAGTCTTCGGTAATCACCGGACTCTGCGACTTCTTCCTGCGGATGGACAGGGGCTATGCAATAGCAGCGAGAGACCAGCATATTAGAGCAGACAACCGGGACTGCTGCATAGACCTCGTTCTTTACAACGTCATACTCAAATACTACGTCCTCATAGATCTGACGATTGGAACGATAACCCGTCAGGATGTCGGACAGATTGACATGTCTGTCCGTATGTATGACGAAACGAAGAGAGGGAAGGATGACAATCCGACGATAGGAATCCTGCTTGAGAGCGAGACAAGTGAAGAGAGCGCAGGATATTCCGTCCTTCACGACAACGATCATCTCTTCATGTCGAAGTACCTGACGTATCTTCCTACGAAGGAGCAGCTGAGAGACGAAATCGAAAGACAGAAGAATATCTACTATCTCCAGCATCCGCAGCTTGAGGAAGGAAAGAACGGGGACAGCAAATCCGGAAAATGAATGACAGAAAGCGGTGAATGCGCTGTTTCGACTGGGGAAGAATGTTTAAAAACAAATTGTGAACGCGCGCGTTCACAATTAACTATTCTTTTCTGATTAACAAATTAAGTATGCAACTCTTAAGGGTTTTGACTTCTTGTGACTGAGTCTGTCGAGAGGGAGATATACCCCTTCGAGATTAATCCCGGATTACTCATCTATCGGAATATCATCACGAAATACTCTGTAGCCGGGAGAGAATCTTTTCAGCCTGTTCACTGGAAACACCATGCTGGGAAAGTAGGCTTGAAAACTCTCTCAGATCTTCTTTTCTCTGTTCGTTTCTTCCTTCAGCACGACCTATGGTTTTTCCTTCAGCACGACCTATGGTTTTTCCTTCAGCACGACCTTTTGTTAATCCTTTCTTTTCTCTGGCGTCACCATAACCGAGGGTGACATAAAGCTGTTCGTTGTTTGCGTACATGATAGCCTCCACTTCGCTTTTGTGCTGACTCAGAAGACGAGTCAGGATTCCATTTTTCATGCAGTACTCGATAGTCTCGACAACTGCCTCGTTAACCGGACCGAACTTCCTTATTCTGGAGTCCAAGACATCACAGAACATGGCATACTCCAAAATTATGCCAGATGCGTTCTTTTTTGTTAAGACTTTCGCTCTGATGTGGTAGTCCTCCTGACCGGGCAGTGTGATGACCGTGTCGTAGTATTCGGGAGCCTTCTTCCGCCCTGTGTAGATGACCGTGAAGTGCGGAATCAGCTTCTGTGTGAACGGCACCTCGTCGTACTGAAGGAAGTGGTAGTCGACGATTCTGTCCATACAGATCACCAGATAATAATAGTTGATCCTGTACGTGATGTTGGGACAGAGAGTCGACTGAGCCTCAACAAGATAGAGGTCCCTTCCCCTGACAAGAATCGCAAGGTCGTTGATCACTCCCTTGATGAGGACCGAGTTGAGCCTGATGAGCTCGAGATCCTCGTACCTCACTTCTGTGTCTTCGGGATTGAGAGTAAGGTAGACTTCCTTCAACAGCACCTTGTCTGCGCAGATGGCGCCGAATACGCTGTCCTTCGCTGTCCTCTTCGGCCTCGGTACGTCCCGCAGCCTCTCTTCGTTTTCTCTTTCATCCATATTTTTTTCTCCTATACCTTCTAAGCACTTTTTCCGGGGCAAAATGTCAAAAAATCGGAGAAGAAAATTATGACAGAATGACAAAGTCAGGCATAAGAAGTGAAAAACGGCTGAGATTGCCTCTTCGGAGATTGTGAACGCACGCGTTCACAATTGGTGGAGATGTTGAAAATCCGGAGAAAGCGGGGCGCAGGAATCATCACGGAGACGAAGGAAAGAAGAATCCGTGTTGATGAAGTGTACCTCTACTGTTTCTTATTCACAAAAAAGCCGCCCTCTATTATTCTTTCAGTATGAGGCGTTTTTCGTTTACTGAAATCCTTACAATCATACTCGTTGCAATCGCGGGAATAGCAATACTCATAGGACTCTACGTCTGGACGAAGTACCTGACGGCAGAGAAGGAGGAGGAGACACTCCGCTCGGCTCTTCAGGAAGTCGTCGACACCAAAGGCGAGAAGGCCCTCTTCGAAATGGCGGGAATTCCCGTCGACCAGATATACTACGGCGACGAGCTTCTGTCCCTCTACGACAGCGACAACGGCTCATGGAACTACACGAGCGAGGAGGCGAGAAGAATCGCCGTCTACAACAAGTGCCGTGACAGCGTCGTCGAAATCAACGCATATTCGTCGCTCTCGGACTCCGGACAGGGAAGCGGCGTAATCCTCACATCCGACGGCTACATCGTGACGAACAAGCATGTCGTGGGCTCGAGTACCTCCTTTACAGTCGTCTTCTCCGACAACACGAGCGAGGAGGCGACTGTCGTCGGAGTCGACTCCCTGACAGATATCGCAGTACTGAAGGTCGAGAGGACGGGACTCCAGGCCATGGACTTCGGCTCGGCGGAGAACCTGTCGGTCGGGCAGATTGTCTACACAATCGGCAACCCGTACGGATACTCCTGGTCCTTCACCGACGGCTCGATTTCCGGCCTCAACAGAATGGTCAGCACATCATCTTCTTCTGCAGTCATTCCGAACATGATCCAGACCAACGCCCTCGTGAACCCCGGCAACTCCGGAGGTCCGCTCCTTAATTCTTCGGGTGAGATGATCGGACTCATATCTTCAATATATTCAACATCCGGAAGCGCCGAGGGAATCTCGTTCGCGCTTCCCGTCGAGACGGTGCTCGACGTAGCCGATTCGCTAATAAAGAACGGAAAGGTAACGAGAGGCTGGATGGACTTTTTATCGGTTGAGCTCAATGCCCAGATAGTTTCCTACTGCGGCCTTGTGGTGGACGAGGGAATACTCGTGAGCCAGGTCGTTCCCGCGGGGAAGGCTGACAGGGGAGGAATAAAGGGCGGAAGCGAGAAGGCCCAGTACGGAAGCTCCGTTATCTATCTCGGAGGCGATGTCATCGTCGCAATCAACGATACTCCCATTACGGGTTATACAGATTACTTTGCATTCCTCTTCAACACGAAGGCGGGAGACAAGGTCAATGTCACGGTAATCAGAAACGGCGAGAGAAAGACTCTCGAGAACATAGAACTCGTCGAGCAGACCGAGGAGAACACGCAGTGGATTCTGAGATAATCATTCCCGACTACATAACGGGAGTCGAGCGCCCCTTCCGTGTCCACGCCCCGTACGACCTTGCGGGAGACCAGGGAGAAGCCGTGGAGAAGCTCTACGAGGGTTACCTCGAGGGAGACCATGCGCAGACACTCAAGGGTGTCACGGGCTCTGGTAAGACCTTCACGATGGCGAAGCTCATAGAGAAGATACAGAAGCCCGTACTAGTACTCAGCCACAACAAGACGCTCTCGGCGCAGCTCTACCGGGAATTCAAGAACTTCTTTCCCGAGAACGCCGTCACGTACTTCGTCTCCACATACGACTTCTACCAGCCCGAGGCATATGTTCCCGGTAAGGACCTCTATATAGAGAAGGAAGTCGATATCAACGACGAGATAGACCGCCTGAGACTTCACGCCTCGTTCTCTCTCATGGAGAGAAGAGACGTCATCGTCGTGGCGACTGTCTCGTGTATCTACGGACTGGGTAACCCCGTGTCGCTGAGGGACATGCTCTACTCCTTCCGCGTCGGCGACGACTTCGACAGGAAGGTGGTCTTCGACCAGCTGTTAAGAATGCTCTACGAGCGTAACGACGATGTCTTGGAGAGAGGAAGATTCCGCAGTAAAGGAGATGTCATCGAAATATATCCGGCGTACCTCGAGACAGCATTCCGTATCTACCTCGACTGGGACACGATTTCCTCCATAGTATGGTTCGACCCGGTGAGCGGTGAGAAGAGGGAGAGCGTCGATGCAGTCACCCTGTACCCCGCAAAGCAGTTCGTTCTTCCCCAGAGTCAGATAGACCGTGCGATACACGAGATAGAAGCGGAGAAGGAGGAGAGGTACAACTACTTCATCTCCAACGGAAAATACGTCGAGGCCGAGAGAATAAAGAGCAGGGTCGAGTACGACCTTGAGATGCTCCAGGAGATAGGTTACTGCTCGGGTATCGAGAACTACTCGAGGCCACTTACCGGGCGTAAGGAAGGCGAGAGACCTCCCGTGCTCCTTGACTACTTTCCCGACGACTTCGTGACATTCATAGACGAGAGCCATGTGACGCTTCCCCAGATAGGGGCGATGTACGAGGGCGACAGGTCGCGTAAGACGAATCTCGTGAACTACGGCTTCCGTCTTCCCTCCGCTCTCGACAACCGCCCGATGAAGTACGAGGAGTTCGACAACAAGGTGGGGCAGCGCATCTACGTATCGGCAACTCCCGGGGAAAGGGAGAAGGCCGAGAGCGTCCAGATAGTCGAGCAGCTCATACGTCCCACGGGCCTCCTTGACCCCGAGATTTCCGTAAGACCCACCGAGGGCCAGATGGAGGACCTCTACGGAGAAATCAGAAAGACGATAGAGAAGGGGGAGAGGGTACTTGTCACGACGCTTACGAAGAAGATGGCGGAGGACCTCACCGATTACCTGGCGAACCTGGGGCTCAAGGTACAGTACCTCCACAGCGAAGTCGACACGATAGACCGTGTCGACATCCTCAGGGACCTCAGGAAGGGAAAGTACGACGTTCTTGTGGGAATAAACCTCCTCAGGGAAGGACTCGATTTACCGGAAGTTTCGCTTGTGGCAATACTCGACGCGGACAAGATAGGATTCCTGCGGTCCGCCACGTCCCTTATCCAGACGATAGGTCGAGCCGCCCGTAACGCCGACGGCCGCGTCATCATGTATGCAGACAAGAAGAGCGACGCAATGGACGAGGCGATAAGGGAAACAGAGCACAGAAGGGCTGTACAGAAGGCATACAACGAGGAGCACGGAATAACGCCGAAGACCATCAAGAAGGAAATCGACGACATCCTCGAGCGGGAGCTCAAGGACAGCGAGGAAATCGCGAAGTCAGACGCCAAGATCCTTTCGTCGTCCTACAACCTCCTCGTGGAGAAGGACAGGAAGAAGTACATAAAGGACCTCGAGAAGCAGATGAGGGAGTATGCGGCCGCTCTCGAGTTCGAGAAGGCTGCGGTCCTCAGAGACGAAATCGAGCGCATCAAACAAAGAAAGGACTTAGAAGTCCCTCACTCCTAAGTCCACACTTTTTATCCTTTGAATCTTCTCTGGCTTTTATTCTTTGTTTTCCAGTAATGTGAATGTATTTCTTTCAAAATCGATGAGGCCTTCCTCCCTGAGTTCGGAGAGGACGACAGTCATCGCTGCTCTCTCGACTCCGAGGTAGTCCGCAAGCTGCTGCCTGTTGTACGGAATCGTGAAGGTCTTCGACTGGTTCTCGTAAGCGCAGGTGTTGAGGTAGGAGAGAATCTTCGCCCTCGTCGTGCGCTGAGTCGTATGAGTGATCTTCTCGACAAGCTTCAGGACCTTCATGTTCAACAGGGAGATGAAGTTGTTCGTGAGAACCATGTGGTTATGCGTGGACTCGGGGTTGTTCGTGACAATCTTCGTCGCGTCGAATGTGAAGTAGACGGTAGGCTCCATCGCGATGACCGAAAGAGGTACGTGTACCCTGAAGAGCGAGAAAGGCTCTGCGAATGTGTCTCCCGGGAGAGCCGAGTTGACGATGTTGCGGTGTCCCCACACATCCTCCTGGATGACCATGCCCCTTCCCTTGATTATGAGGCCGACGTATCTTCCTTCTTCTCCGTTCTTGAGAAGGAACTCGTCCTTCTTTGCTGTGAGGATCCTGCCGTCGATGAGCGGCATGCACTCCGTAATCTCCTCATCCGTCATTCCCTTGAACAGTGGAACTTCTCTTAGCATTGCGATGTCTGTATTCATTGTTAAACCCCGTTTCTGTTGTAATCTCAACACTTTTTATCTGGTTTGGCAAGTGTTTTCCAACAAAAAATCAAGAAAAAGTTAAGAAATCCAACACTTTTTGTTAAAGACGGCTGATTTTTGTAAGAAAAATGTAAAGTTTGTCAAAACGAACCGGTATGTGGGAACTAAAACAGAATGAGAAAGATAACGTACATTATTAAAATATGTGTTGAAGCTTGAGCCCCGTAAATCGCGTTTCTCTTCCTTTTATTCTCCATTTAATCAACAGATTACAAATGTAAAATCTTTACATCTATTAAATATCCTTAGCAAAAAGGCCGCTGCGTCTGACCTTATTTTAACAATTGTTGCAAATCTAACATACAAAAGGATTGAACCATGTTAAAAAATTCATTGACTTTTGAAAGTAGTAGATTCAAGAGTTATATTTCAATGTATAATTGAGATAATAAGGGGCTACATAATGGCAAAGAAACTCGCTGTTTTACTGGTTTTGGTTACTGTTGCGGTACTCAGTGTATCTGCATATCAGTTCTCTCCGCTCAACGTCACGTTCGATCCTTCGGGGTCTGGTTCGGCCAAGGTCTACACAATCGTCAACGACTCCGATTCTCCGATTGCAATCGAGATCAGCGCAGTCAAGAGAAACATGGACATGGACGGCAATGAGGATAACGAGGATGCTTCCGCATACTTCTCGATCCAGCCGAAGAAGGTCGTAATCAAGGGCCAGTCGACTCAGCTCATCAGAGTACAGTACAGAGGACCGAAGACCGTAACGGAGGAAATGAGCTTCAGAATCATCTCCGAGCAGATTGCATACTCGACGGGTGCACAGACAGAGACAGAGGGGCAGATGATCTCCTTCCTCTTCGTCTACTCGACATCGGCATATGTCGCTCCCAGTAAGGTCGTCGAGAAGACGGCTACGAGCGCATTCATCAACGATGACGGCGACCTCGAAATAAGAATAGAGAATACGGGAAGTGTACATCAGCTCCTGAACGACCTCCAGGTCACAGTCTCCAGCGGCAGCACCGTCTACCAGCTCACGGATGACGAAATGGGAACAATCAAGGGTGCAAACCTCCTCTGCGGCGGTACACTCAGAATCGTTCTTCCGGTGCCGGAAGTTCTCAAGGGAAAGACGAACCTCTCGGCATCCATCAGCTACGACTACACGTATTCGGCAAGCTGAAAATAAAGAACAGGGTATTGGAAGAGATTAAGGGATAAGAATTTAATGAAGAAGAGCTCAGGGAGAGTAATACTACAGATTCTCTCCGCAGTGCTGGGAAGCGTATTATTCAGCGTTTCCGTATTTCTTATGATTCTCGGTGAAAGCATCACGGCTCTCGTATTGGGACTTGCAGCCGCAGTCTATCTTACGGCCAGAGTGCTCGCCGCAGCGAAGGAAAAGGACAAGAACGGTCCGCTGAACATCTTCGCCGTGGTCTTCATCATCCTTCTCTGCCTTCTCTGTTTAATAGCAATAAAAGAGCTTCCTCTCGTGTCAGACGAGGGGAAGACTGAGGAAACGGCTTCAGCCGTACCCTCAACTCAGGTCGTAACGGGAACAACGTCCTTCGAAGAGACGGGAACAGCATCGTCCTCGTCCGTTACGGCTGAAACTCAGACAACAGAAACAACAGCATCTGTAGCGACGGCTCAGACAACGGAGACTTCTAAGACTCCGTCAGCGGAGATTTCGTCCTTCCCGGTTGCGGGAAGCGTCACGACTGTCTCCACGGGCTTCAGAGTAGATACCGTCTCCGTCGATAAGGAAACGACAACTGCAGCAGAAGCAGAAACGACTGGTGAAGTGACATCCGCCGTCCGTGTTCCCGCGGCTCCGACCTTCGTCTCGAGCGAGACGACAGCGTCCGTCCCCGCAGCACCGTCCTTCTCGGATGCTTCCTCTGTTTCCGCACTCGTACCGGGAGTACCGGAAGTCGCGTCGGCATCGGCAGCGGTTGTTCCGGAAGCTGCAACCTTCGGCACAGTAAGCCAGGCAATCGTCCCGGCAGCACCCGAGATGGCGGGAGAGCCCAAGGCGATACTCGTCGAACTCGATGTCCCGGTTCCCGTCGTCAGCACAGAGACGGAAGAAGCATACGACCCGTGGGCTGACTTCTTCTTCAGTGACGAGGATCTCGCACTCGACGACGGCATCTACTACTTCACGCTCTATGTGAACGATTTCGAGGAAGGTGACGTCGAAGTCCTCGTCGAGAACGGAGAAGTATACATCAGCGCATCCGAGCTCAGCGACTACATCTATGCATACCTCGAGCCCGAGAGTGCAGAGAGGATATTCGGCGGAGACTACGACTACTACTCGGTCGACTACCTCAACTACGTCGGAGTCGACGCATGGGCCGACACCAACTTCTTCGAATACTACATCACGATCTCCTCGACAGATATGCCCGTGACGAGAATCAGCATCAAGGGCAACAACAGCAAGACTGTCGTCAGACCGATAAGCGGAGCCGTCACAATCGACCCCGTCAACTACTACATAATTTCCTCGTATTCCGTATCTGCTTCGACAAGCGGAAAGACGGGCAGAACTTTCCTCGATAACCTCCGTATCTCGCTGTCGAGTAACAACTCCTTCAGGTTCTTCGACCTCTACGGTTCGTTCTCCTGGTCGGTTTCCGGAACCTACAACAGCATGCGCTTCAGCTGGGGAAGCTACAGCTTCTACCGTGACATCGAGGACTGGTCGGTAAGGCTCAGATTCGGTAACGTCTCTCCCGATTCGTTCTCACCCTCGGGTACTTCAATCGGCCTCAGAGTCGATAAGTCGAGCCAGTACGCGGGAGAGAGCGACGGAACGGACGACAAGAACCAGCGCCAGATCGTACTCGACAGAGACAGCGACGTCGTCGTCTACAACGGAGACAGGGAGATCTTCAGGAGAACACTATCGGCGGGGCGCTACATCCTTCACGACTTCATCCTCTATTCGGGAACGAATGAGATAAGAATAGTAATAACTCCGACAGACGGAACGGAAGGCTATGAGGAGAGCTTCACGATTACGTACTCCTCATCGCTTCTCGATGTCGGCGAAGTCTACTGGGGCGCAGCATACGCATTCTCACGCACAGTCGTCGATTCCTCATCCGAGAGGGAATCCATCCAGGTCGACCTTCCGTTCTTCAATAATAAGAAACTCAGGTACGACCTCAGAGACTTCGCAGTTTCCGGTTACGTAAACCTCGGTATTTCCGAGAACCTTTCGGGTTCCGTCACAGCAGCCGTCAAGGGCGTGAAGGACACGTTCTCGTTCAGAGTCTCGGGAGAGCTTACGAATCTCAACGCACTCGGAACCCTGAAGGTAAGCGGTAACTTCTCGTATTCGTCGACTGCTTCGCTCTATGTCAGGGCCTCCCAGCAGTTCTCGCTCTCGGGAAAGGGCCTTGTCAGAGGCTTCAGTGCAGGCGTATCGTTCACGAAGTCCGACTTCAGCGTCAGGAACAACAGCATACTCTCGCCGTCGCTTTCGCTCTCGGGAGCCCTGGGCTTCATGGGGTGGTCGGTAAGCGCAGCCGCAACGGCACCGGTGAGTGACTTCAGTCAGACGACGTGGAACGTCGTACCGTCACTCTCGTTCTCGCTGGGTAAGCTCAATCTCTCGCTTTCCGCTACAGTCAGCGGAGTGGGTGAGAAGATGAGCGTCACGTATTCGGGACGTCTCAGCGCATCCTTCAGAATAAAGGGCGTATCGACAACGGTAAGCACAAGCGGAAAGGATACATCCGTCTCCGCTTCCTACTCCGGTAACGGCTTCGGAATCTCCGGAAGAGCAAGGACAAGCGACATCCTCGACAGGAACAGCTACAGCTACTCCGCGGATTTCTCGTCCTCGACTTCGCTCTTCTCGTACAGCGCATCGGCATCTACTACCGGAAGCTTCGAGAACATATCGCTCAGTGCGAACATGAACTTCGCGTCCGTATTCTCCGAAGGACTCTTCTCCTTCTCGTCATCCATTCCGTCTTCCTTCCTGCTTATCCAGCAGAAGGGAGCACTGAAAGGGAACGAAGTATCGGTAGCGGTAGCCGGAAGCTCCTCGAGCACGGTTCCGACGGGCTACGTCGGAGCAATACTCTATCGCGGCCTTGCCTCTTCGGGTGCAGTGAACTTATCTTTGTACTCGGAGAATACGAGCGGTTTCTCATCCGGGCAGTCCTTCGACATCTTCATTGCCGACACCGACAACAGAGGGTACGTAGTGACACTCGAGGGAGAGTCGACATACACCGTATGCGGAACGGCAGAGGTCGGCGACTACATATGGGCCAACGGCTCGTCACCTCTCTACAGGGCATACATAGACGGCGACGGCGTGATCACACTCGAAAGCACAGACGAGTATGCATTCACAGACCGCAGCGGAATGTATATAATATCCGACCTCAGTGCGGGCACCTACGGCTTCGACGTCAAGGCGAACAACAAGTGGTACCTCATGCTGATAACAGTCGGAAAGGATAATGATCCCAACCTCGTGACAATGCTCAGGGAAAAGGATTATTCGACACTCACTCCACCCGAAGTATATGAGGGTGTGATAGAAACTGAAAAACAGAGGGAGATAAGTGCAGACATGTTCTGGTTCGAACTCTACGGGGAGGCACTATGAAAAAGATACTGTCCTTTCTCATGATACTTATTCTCATAACTTCTTCGATGTTTGCTGTTGAATCGACAGAAAATGAGGAAACGCCTACTACTAATACCGACGATGGTAGTCAGAAGATACTTAAAGTTGTTGCCTATAAAAAAGATAAATCCACAAATGAGCTTTCAATGAAGATAATCGATGCTCTTACAGGTGCTCTTGCTACTATCGGGGACGGCCAGAGAATCGATATGTCCAACTATGTCAACAAGTATGTTGATACAGTAAAGGATTCTTACACGGACCTCGAACTCGGAAAGAAGGCAATATTCTCCATCCATGTTTCCGGAAATGTCTCAGGAACCTATATATGTACCATCACTATCAATGAGTTTGCCCGGTGGAGTGATACTGAGAGCAGTGGTGCTCATGTATACGATTCCAAAAATGTCATTCATGCCAATTATTATCTCAGACAGGTTCAGGCTGTCTTCTCTGATACCGAGACAGTAAAAAAGGATACAAATAAGGAAATCACAAAGTCGACAGTGACTACTGATGTTGAAACATATGAAGGCAGTGGTGCAAAGACTCTCCAGTTCCAGTGGAAGGTTTCCGATAACGTGACAAAGAAAGACTACTGGGATGTCAGATCTATGGTTGCCATGGTATTGAAGACCGACGTGTACAATGATGATAAGGCAGTTCCAAACGGTATTTATGAAGCACCTATTACGGTAAAGCTTACTCTGGGTAGCTGAGGGGGAGGAAATATGAAAAAGAGACTTGTTTTCACAATACTTATTCTTTTGATCTTCTCTGTTTATGCCGACACAACTTTTGACGATAAGATATCTAGGCCGATTACACTCCAGGGCGCATACGGAAAGGTAATAGAGATTTCCTTCGATCGTATCGCAACGCAGTCTTCGTCGTTCACGGTCGGTATGCCGTTCGACATCGAAGGCCGACTTGTCAGATACAATATGACGAGCCAGGGACGTGAAATATCATACTGGTCTGCCATCTGTAATAGTAAGTTTACGATTGAAATTGAGGCTACGAAGTTGACAAGTGAGTCACCGATAGATCCTGATGCCTCTACACCAAAGTATACCGAGCTTGATTACATCATGACCTTCACATACAGTCTCGGTTATACCGACAGTATTTCAAAAAGCCAGGGAGTGAAGACCGGTACATTCACATTCAATACGGAAACAAAACACTGTACATATACTGATCCGAATGATCTTCACCAGGATGTCTATCATTCCGACGGTAAATATTATTACGATATCATACCGGCGAATGCTTCAGACGGAGCACTCATCGGCTCCGTTAACGGTTCCGTCTATTTTATGTTCACGCAGAATGCTACAGATACGATTAAGTCCGGTTCACCGGTATCTGGTAATTACTACGCGAATGTCACAATGACAATAACAGCAAAGGGAGAGTAAAAGAATGAAAAGAATTATGGTATTGTTTATTTCTGTTCTTATAGTCTTTTCCCTCAGTGCTATCGATTTGGTTATTGCACCTTACAATGCATTCTCCGGTGTTCCCGTCGGGAACAGTTATTATCATGCAAATGCATCAGGGGAGTGGACAAATGGACAATGGACAGGTGATGGTACTGGAATAAACTCCGGAACGGAAAACAAGTACACTGATGAGGAGATGATTGGAGTTGTATCAGTCCAAGAAAGCTCATATTTCAATATTGCCGGTTCTATAACGATTTCTGCTTCTGCTCCGAATGGCTTGTATATGGTTTCTCAATCGGAGCCAAGCTACAAGAGACCGATTGAAATCTGGTTCTATCCCTCATACGGATATATGTCGTATAGGGAGTCTGTAGATAATCGACTGGGTAGCAGTTATAAT
>CAVFVX010000024.1:6223-22521 GCA_963626075.1 Acutalibacteraceae bacterium | reverse complement strand
TCAAAACCGAATCGGCTAACTTTCATCTGTGAAGCACGAAGCCGGCATCCCTTTAAGGTGGCGGTAGTTCACAGAAAAGTCGATGAAAGAGGTACCACTTGTGGGGTGACCCCTCAAGTGACCCACCCAGTGGAGGAAGAGCCAATCCTGGAGGATATACTTGATTTCTGCCGGACTCCGAAGGCGAAGAAGGAGATTCTCGAACACTTCGGATACAAGGACCGCAAAAATTTCAATGCAAGGTACCTTAAGCCGCTTCTGGACAGCGGACGGCTTCAGGAGACAGAGGATAAGAAACGCAGCAGGAACCAGAAGTACCTTGCAGTTGGGAGACTCTCCGATAAAGGTCAGCTCTGAGATAATTCAAAGACAAGAAAGTCTTACGAGAGATTGTGTATTGTTCCGGATATCCTGGCTGCACTGCAGGCCGGGGAAGCTGGCAGAGATGAAGCATTCAGAAGAATGCGAAAGACGGGAAGCTCTGCAGCAGTCGCTGATCAGGTACTGACGGTTTCCGTCTGCAGCGAGAGACGTCAAAGCCGCTGTCATCGTGGAATTTTGTTCAGAAAAAACATCCCACGATGTCTCCGTATGAGAGTGAAGGCCGTGAAAGGGGAAGAAAAATGCTGCATATCTATTACGGAGATCCCGACTGGGAGAACTACATCTACAACCCGAAAGCGTATTTCGATAATACTTATGAGGACTCATGGATTACCGATCCGCTGACCAAGAGAATGGTCCGAGATGTTGATAAGTCGGAGGTAGTCGGACCGGGGCTGATAGAGAGCCCGTTTCTCGGACCGATTCCGCCCGAGAGACTCAGCGGAGGCGTCAGGACCCTCATCCTGATGAATTTCGATTCATCTCATGTTTTCAACGCATCCGCCTGCGGCAACAACTGCGCTGAATGGATTCTTGAAATCGCAAAGGAGAAGGATCTGACGATAAGGCTGGGGTATCTTATGGACTTCGGCAGCAACGCGGGTGAAATCGAGATTGTCAATCTCAAAAGGATTGTACATACGACTCAGAAGCTTGACGAAGCTGTCCTGGACAATCGCCTGATATGAAGGATTCCGGGGAGAGATGCGAAGACGCAGAGAAAGAACGGAAACTCCGGGAAGACGAATCTTGAGCACGACTGCATTGAGCCTGAAGCCGGAGACGGGCAGAGTACGGAAAGTCCAGAGACCGGCGAGGGCAGAAGAAGTGTTCGTCGTCCGTCAGAAAAAGAGAAAAATGCGGGAGGAATTGTCATGATTACTCGTCCGTCATCGGATATACGTCAGAACTACGATGAGATTGCGTCTCTGTGCCGTGAGACCTCAGAGCCCGTATTCCTTACCGAAAACGGAAAGAACGACCTTGTCGTCATGGATATCTCCCTCTTCGAAAGAATGGAGAAGATGCTGCACCCGGGAGAGGCACGGGAAGACAGACCTCAGGAGAGAGGAAAAGAGGAAACGGCATATCTTTCAAGTAAGGGTCGTTATGTGATCTTTTCGTATGGGGAGCGCGTAATACGGTTCATGGGCCCCTACAGCCTCGTGCGGATAGAAAAAGTCAAGGTATGGGACAAGGGATACATCGTCGTGGACGTCAGATATTCCACAGAGCCTGAACTTGTCGAAGATTACATCGACCTTGTCCCTATACTCGAAAGGCTATATATCGATTCCGAAGAATTCCTGAGTCCTATACGGAATGTAGAGATTCGATACCCCTCAGAACCGGAGAAACAGCCGCAGGAGTCCTGAGAGGGGAAGAGCGGAACGAGGAGTGCAGGACAGAGGGATTGAGCCCCGGGAGAGGGAGAAAGTACGAGGAATCGGAAGCCGGGGAGAGTACGGAAGCTCAGGAAAAGGCGCGGAGTGCGAGCAACGGAGAATATGACGCACGAAATGAGAAAAAGGCATTTTGCATTTCAATTAAATTCGGCAATTATCATAACTGCCGAAATTCGTTGAAATATTATCTGTTGTGATGTAAAGTATCTGAGGAGATGATTCCTGTGGATGTGATTTCTCAGTCCAAAAAATTCATCACAATAGATGAACTCAGAAATATGGGCTATTCCTATTACATGACTGATAAACTCGTAGAAGCCGGGATGCTGTCGAGAATGAATCGTACCACCTACGAGAACCTTGCCTATAAGGGCGACGAAAACGATTTCTTCAGTGCGGAAGCCTTTGTGCCGGGGGGCGTAGTCTGTCTGATGAGTGCAGCACGTTATTATGAGCTGACGGATTATCTCGAGGACGGTGTTGATGTCGCAATACAGAGGAAGAAAAGGGTGAGTACCCTTCCTCAGTGGCCAAATCTTAAGATCTATTATTTCGACTCACGGAGAATGGAATCAGGCGTTACGGAAATCAGAGACGGAGACAACGGTTTTCACATCTTCGATATCGAGAAGACTGTCGTCGACATCATCTCATACAGGAACAGGATAGGAATCGAGGAGACGGCAGGAGTTCTGAGAAACTACATGAAACGCAGAGACAGGCAGATTGATAAGCTTTATGCCTATGCGAAGCTGCTCAGAAGCGAGAAAATCCTGAGAACATACTGTGAGGTTCTTCTATGAATGCGGACTCTGTAAAGGCAAGACCCGGAAATATACTCGTGAAAACATTGTTTTGCGTAGAAAGAAAATATCGAAACCCACGAAAAATATGTGCGATAGTCTGTAGTTGATGTTATCATGAGTCAGAGAATGTTAGTTGCTCATTTTTCAATATTATTTTTCAGGAGAGGAACATGTTTTCAGATCGCATGATGTTGTACAAGAAACTGGAAGAAGAATTTGACGGTAAGCTTCTTGTGTATGTCACGAGTGACCGGCCGAACATGAGCGCGCAGATTGCACCTGATGTAATTGACTATTTCATCAACCAGCTTGATAAGATAGGCTCATGCAGGAAACTGATTCTTTATCTTTATACCAGAGGGGGAGATACCTCCGCTGCATGGAACATCGTGAATCTGTTGAAAATGTATGGGGATGAACTTGAAGTGATTGTTCCTCATAAGGCCCACAGTGCCGGAACAATGATCAGCCTCGGAGCAAACAGAATAATCATGACAAAACAGGCAACGCTGAGTCCGATAGATCCCAGTATTACAACTCCGCTTAATCCACAGGCGCCCGGAAACGGAAACCCGATTCCAGTCAGCGTGGAAGCTGTCAACGGATATCTTGATTATGCCAGGGACGAATTGAAAATTTCTGACCAGAAGATTCTTTCTGATATATTCATGAAACTTTCGGATTCCGTCTCTCCGCTAGTACTTGGTGAAGTTTACAGGTCAAGGGCTCAGATTAAGATGCTGGCAAAAAGCTTGCTTGTGAATCAAAAACTTGGAGAATCTGAAATCCAGAAGGTAGTCGAGTTCCTGTGCAGTGAATCCGGCAGTCATGATTATACGATAAACAGGCGTGAAGCTAGAGAATCTCTCAACCTCAATGTTGAAAAACCGACTCCTGCGCAATACGAGGTGATTAAAGCGGTATATGATGACATAAATGAAGAACTCAGTTTGAATTCTCCTTTTAACCCTGCTGAAATCAATGGCGAATTCGGTGTTCGTCGCAGTTTGCTCGAGAGTCTTGACGGAGGAGCGGATTATTTTATAACGGAGGGTGTTATAAAACATGGAAAAGGAGCTGGCGGCGAGGACGTTTTTCAGAGTACAATCGTGTTTCAGGGATGGAGGCACGACTGCTCTGAGCCGGAAAAACAGGCATTGATAGTATCTACGGAAAAGGGGGAAAACGAGTATGAGGCATGTGATGAGTTTCAATTATAATGTTAAATACTGTACTGCTCTGGATAATTTCGGGATTAAGTCAACTGCGGACAGTTGCGGTGCATTCAGCGGCAGTGCATTCATTAATGAAAGAAGAATGAATGATGAGTCATGCGTCAGCGAGGGTAAATACTCCATATTCGACATAGCGGACTGGTTTCTTCTTAAATCGAATATGACGCACAAGAAGCTTCAGAAACTGTGTTATTATGCCCAGGCGTGGTGCTATGCACTGAGAGGTTACCCTCTTGCCAACACGGATTTTCAGGCATGGAGTCATGGGCCGGTATCGCCGGCTCTTTATGAAAGATTCAAAGGGTTCGGCTATGGTACAATAAGAATGAAGACTGCGAGAACTCCGGCAATAGAGAAAGAAGATGAACAGCTCCTTCAGGATGTCTGGGATACTTATGGTGAGATGACCGGCAATGCTTTAGAAGCTCTGTCTCACAGAGAACTCCCCTGGATTGAGGCCAGAAAGGGGTACGGAGAGGCAGAAAGGAGCTCTGTAGTTATCTCTGCCCAGTCGATGAAGGATTATTACAAATCGATATACCTGAAATAGTGTGAAATGGCGAAGCTTACAGATAATCGTGATGTTCCATTTGAGTTGTGTTTCAAATATCCTCTGGAACGGGGGTTCACTTTTCTGGAACTTGATAAACGGAATCTGAAGGATTTTCAGCGATTTCTGGATAAGGTGTCCAGGATGACAGTTAATCAGGTGGATTACAGCTACGGCAGAAAACCCGACCACAATGACAGGTTTCAAGGAAATCAGGTTTATCATTATGAAGTTTCAGACGGGTTTCGCATTCATGTCGTGAACGAGGCCGGTTATTACAAAATCATCAGACTTGATCCCCACCATAAGGTGCATGCGTGACGAAAAGACGGCATCCTGCTTTTCCTTGATAGAAGATCCTTTTGTAATCAGTCAATGGATGCCTCTGTTGAAGAGGGTAGCATTAGAGCCGGATGCATCTTGATATCTGCAGGAAAAAAAGAAGTTGAAAATCCCGGAAGCCCGGGAAGAAGAGCCGTGCGGCCGGAGAGCAGGGGGGAGTCCCGGGAAGAATACGGAAAGACTGAAGACAGAGAGGAAGACCGGAGAGTCAGCAGACGGGCAGGAAAATCCGGAAAGGCTGGTGTCTCCGGGGAAAAGAGACGGGCATTCCTCTGGAACGTATTCTGTTCTGCAGAGTCACGAGAAAGGAACGAAGAGACCGGAAAACCGGCGGGGATAACAGAAAGCCCGGAGGCAGGGAAAAGGCAGAGGGCAGGGAGAGGACGAAAACTCACCGGAAAACGAATTCCGGGTAAGGCATCACAGAGTCCGGAGGCGAAGGCCCGGGAAGAGTCAGAAAGACCGGAGTCCGGAGAACGGCAGTCAGTCAGAAGACACGCAGAGAAGATGTCAAAAGGTTTGAGAACCGAATCATCCGAAATGGCGGATACGAGGATTTTGCTCTTCACAGTTTCTTTGTCTATAACGAATTGCAGACAGATTGTTATGTTTTCTGCGTAGAAAGACGAAAAAGAGTTTGAAATCCGACAGCAAGAGTGCAATAATTAGTGAAGTTCAGTTTCTGCTACTGAGAAGAAAGAGGGGGCTCTTCATACTTGCGGTATTAACATGCCTGAGCGGTGTTTCCCCTCTACATCATTAACCTGACCGAGATATTCAGCCTGCTTTCGTGGGTAATAGGGAGGAACGGGGCCACAAGCTTTTTTTTCTTGCCCCCTGCGGGGCAGGGCGAAGCTTTGAGCCTCATTCCATAGCAAAAGACGGGAAATCCCGCACCGTAGAAACATACAGCAGCATCCTCATGACAAGCATCGTTCCGACGGAAGATGCAAGAGAACATGACGGAAAGGTATCGTAAGAGAGTGCGGATACGAGAGAGCCGGAGAAGGCTGAAAAGAAGAACGGAAGGAAGAAGAATACCGAAGAGGAGAAGCGTAAACCACGGAACATCGGCTGATACTTGAGCCTGTGATTCGTATTGTATTATGCGTGATTCTTTGAAGAACAGTGAAGACGGGAAAGTTTCTGTAAACAGGATTGAGGTTTTGTTGTTATACTGAAACGGTATCCGGGCAGGAAAGCGGCGGCGGAAGATCAGTGGAAACAGGTTATCGGAAAGACGGGTTTAATTAATGAAGCTGACAGTAAAGAACATAGGTAAAGTCAAGGAAGCGGAAATCCGGATTGACGGGATTACCGTTGTATGCGGAATCAACGACAGCGGAAAGAGCACAATCGGCAAGGTCGTATATTCCTTTTTTGACGGTATGAGCAATCTGGGTGTACAGGTTTCCGACGAGAGAAGAAAGAAAATAGAGGACGATCTGTGGCGTCTCCTGATCAATCAGAAGAAGGATAATCTGTCGGATGTCGTTGCAGAGTCGGGAAGACTGTCGGAAAAAATCGTCAGAGAGAAAGACTATTACGGGAATCCCGGAATTGATGTGAATGAGAAGGTCAGGTCACTGTTTCCCGCGGAGCAGCAGGAAGGATCGGGTGACAGTCTCCGTGTGTACGAGAGCATGTTCAGATCCCTGGAGACAGGCGACAGGGAGATATCGGAAAGGATACTCGAAAATTCCTTCATGGAGACCTTCAACGGCCAGATAAGGAGAATAGGCTGTGAAGAGGAATCTGAGGCTTCTCTTTACATAAAGAACGAACCGACAACGGTGACTTTTCCCTGTAACGGGGGAAGTGCGGCCGTCAGCGGGATCAAGTCGTTATGGAGCGAATGCTTCTATTTCGACAGTCCCGCAATAATAGATGATCTGGACTACTTCGTAAACATGAAATACCCCGGCTTCCCCGATAATACCCCCGGTACGAAGATTCTCAGGGCGATGACGGCAGTCAGGGAGAATGTCGTGGATCAGATAGAAATCGATAAATCCCTGAAGGAAGTCATGGCGAAGATCGAGGAAGTCTGCAGAGGCTCTTTTGTCTTCGGTAAGGCGGGTGCTTCCTGGAACTTCGAATCGAACATTTCAATCAAGCCGGGAAACCTGTCAGCCGGCCTCAAGCTGTTCACCATAATCAAGACTCTGCTCAAAAACGGATCGATAAGACCGGGGTATACGCTTCTGTTCGACGAGCCCGAGATAAATCTTCATCCCGAGTGGCAGATAAGACTGGCAGAGATTCTTGTTCTGCTTCAGAGGGAGTTCGGACTGCATCTGATTGTAAGCACGCACAGCCCGTACTTCCTTAGGGCTCTGGACATCTTTGTCGATAAATACGGAACAGATAAGACGACCAGCTATTATCTGGCAACGGATGAAGGCGGCTATTCACTTGTCAGGGACGTAAGCGGAAACATCGAGGAGATATACCGGCAGATGACCAGTCCCTTTCAGAAGCTTGAGAACCTGAGATATGACTTT
Source organism: Acutalibacteraceae bacterium (assembly GCA_963626075.1). Lineage (GTDB taxonomy): Bacteria > Spirochaetota > Spirochaetia > Sphaerochaetales > Sphaerochaetaceae > Ornithospirochaeta. The sequence continues at coordinate 15,294 of CAVFVX010000024.1, read as the reverse complement.
TGATGACGTATTCAGCCCCTACTTCAGAACGCTGAAGGAAACATCACTTGATGATAAGAACAGCTACTACATGAGTTCTTCGGATAAGTCAGTGGTTTACTTCGATGCCGTGAAAAGGGAATACTGCAACAGATATGGAAAAAGCGAAGAGGCTTCGGCTTCCGTTGATGCTGTATTCATGCACGGGGAAAGCTGCTGTTTCGTCGAGTTCAAGCATGTCGATTCCCTGAACGGACACCAGGTGAACGACATCAAGAGAAAGCTTCATGATTTTCTTCTCATCTTCCTCGATATGATGAAGTACGACCTGGAGTACAGCAGGGACAATATTCACTTCATCCTCGTCGTCACAGACAAATGCATCAGAAATCATGAAACAGACCAGATAAACGGGAAGAAGAGTCCGTCTCTCAACAGCATGGTGGAGAGTCTGGAGAAACTGAGCAGGACAAGACTGACACTGTACGGTCTGGGCCTCCAGGAAAAGGTGTTCGTCAACAGGGTTTCCACCCTGTCCGAGTCGGATTTCAACGATATGTTCACATAAGACAGTAATCCCGGACAAGAGACGCCATTTAAAGCCTATGGTGAAAGCTGAGTACCACCTGAGAGAACAGGAAGCAGGCTGCAGACAACGTCCCGGCATATTCTCGGAGAGGAGAAAGAGAATGCGGGGCCCAGGAGAGACGGGATAATAACGAAGAGTCCTGAGTAAAGCAGAGAACGGCGGAAAAACGGAGAGAGGAAACTCTGAAAGCCTGAGGAAGCGCAAAGAAGTACGTATACACAGGGGAAAGTCTGAAGGCTGCAAGACAGGAACAAGGACTCCGGGAGTACGGAAAGAACGTCGAAGAGGCTGAAGACACAGGAACACTGATAAGACTCTGAAGTCACAGGAAAAGTGATAGAGAGGCTTAAGCCGGAATGAAAGGCGAAGCCGGAAAAGAAGGAACGGAGAGCACGGGAGTATCGGCAGATATCCAAAGAGGTGATTGATTTCATCGGGCTCTGCTAAGAACAGTCCTATGCTTCGGAAAAAGAATGATGAGTGAACATAATCTGTTGTATGTTGTCTGGAAGGATTACCGGACCGGACAGGACTACATTGCAGGAAGACTGGAAAGAACACGGGAAGGATTCTCATTCGAATATTCCGATGATTACGAAAGGGCCCGAAGAGCAGGCTGCACTCTGTTTGTGGCTTTCCCGGAAATCAGAAGATATGAAAGCCGTGAGCTGTTTGCAGTTTTCCTGAGCCGGCTGCCCCACAGAAAACGCGTGGATATCGACAGAATACTCGAGCAGTACGGACTCGAGAAGTATGACGGCTTTGATCTTCTGAGAAAGAGCGGAGGAAGACTGCCGATAGATCATTTGTCCTTTGTTGAGCCGGCTCCCGGGGAGGAGGGGACGACGGAAGAATCTTCGCAGCATGCGGATTCTCGTGAGGAGGCGTGAAGAGAACAGCAGACAACGCCCCGGAGTATCCTCGAAGAGTAGAAAAAGGAAGCGAGGTCTCAGAGAGACGGGAGAAGAACGGAAGCAGGAATGCTGATACTGCCGTCAATCCCTTCCCAGGATAAGTTGTAGGATTTTGTGATTGCAAGAGTGGAGTTTGACTGTAAAATAATTATACGTAGTTACAGCAGTAACTGAATTTATCTTCGAACAGGAGGAATTTTGATGAGTGCTGGTATCTGTATAATGAACAAACAGGCAATAGCTCTGGCGGCGGACAGTGCGGTAACAATAGGTGACCATGTCGCAATTCATAATTCTGCAAATAAGCTATTTTCGCTCTCCAAAGTTGCTCCTGTCGGTCTGATAATCTATGCTAATGCTTCGCTGATGTCTGTCCCTATGGAAATCATCGTAAAGGAATATAAGCATCAGCTGGAGAATAAAACCTTCGATTCTCTCAATGATTATGTGGAGGATTTTAAGTCCTATATCGAAGCAAACTCTGACCTTTTTAGGTTCGAACATACTGAAGGTTCTTATATTCTCAATGTTATTTTCTGTTTCTGGAATATATTAGAGGAAATATATTCTAATTTCGCAGAAAAAAGACATATATCGAAAGACGAGAGAACCAAGGCAGAAGGGTTGCCTCTTGCAACAGAGGCCTATGAACAGTTCGAGAAGATATTTAACCGTTTTGAGAAGTGTGATAGCAATTACTATGACTACTTGAAGAGAGAATATGAGGAAATCGTGCTCGAAAAACTTGATTGTGCTCAGGAGTTTTCCTGGCTGGATTCAAGTTTGAAGAAGAAGGTTGTTGATTTGTCTCTCAGACTTTTCGATACTGATTTCGATTACAGCAACTACATCGGAGTCTGTATTGCAGGATATGGAAACAAGGAGATATATCCAAGCCTTATGCACCTTCACATCTCTGGGTGCATCAATGGAAAACTCAGGTGCTTTACTCGACAGGCTGTGTCAATTACCGAAACCATGAGGGCCTCGATAATACCTCTTGCACAGACAGATGTTATGGAAACATTTCTGTTTGGAATCAATGACAGGTTTCTGCAGGATTTGAAAAAGGAAATTCCTCAGCAGATAGGAGAGTGTATTTCAAAAATAGATGATTCCGACTTTGCTCCCGGCAAAAAAGGCGACGTTCATGAAAAGTTGAAGTCACTTTCGGCGAATATCATAAATCACATAGTAAAAATGGCCAGCGAGAATTACATGAATCCGATTTTTGATTCTGTTGCAACCCTACCGATTGATGAATTATCTCTTCTTGCCGAATCAATGATTAATATCACTTCGATTAGAAGAAAAGTTGCCCTTGATGATAACATCGGAACAGTGGGAGGCCCCATAGATGTCGCCATTATCTCAAAAGGTGATGGCTTCATATGGTTAAAACGTAAGCATTACTTTGAAGGAAAAAACAATCCTCAGTATTTTTATTCACATTTTGAGAAATGTGAAAGGAGAGAAGGCGATGATGAATTATAAAGTAATGAATGATTATTCGTCATACAGCTCGAATAATTACAGGTCGGATAGAGCTGGTATTCCTAACGATAAGGATATGACGTATATAAGAAATCAGATGGCGAAACCTTCCTTTTATGAAAAGAAAGAATCTGTTCTTCCTGATTATGAAAGCAAAAGGAAAAAAACATCCAAATAAGAAGAGAAAGTAGTAATGTAAGGAATGAGAGGTCTCTTTGACGTAAATGAGAGCGGGCCTCCCATATGATAATTCTGGGAGGAAATGACATTACGTCAGTACCTCTTAGATGTCACGTAAACGGATATTCCTCGATACTCTTGAATCCGCGCGTAGACAAAACTCTTATGCATGTTCTTCAGATGCTCCCTGAAAAGGATGAATAGCTCTGAGCATCTGACGTCAGAATTCGCCAGTCCATAGGAAAGACCAGACAGTAATCGTTGAATACTCCCAGGAAGAGAGAGCAGAAGAAAACCGCGGACTGAAATCCCGAAAATATCCCCGGAGAGGAGAAGAAGATGCGGGGCCCCGGATAGACGGGATAAGAACGAAGAGTCCCGGGAAAAGCAGAGGACGACGGAAAAACGGAGAGAGAAAACTCTGAAAGCCCGAGGAAAAGCAAAGAAGTACGTATACACAGGGGAAAGTCTGAAGCCTGCAAGACAGGGACAAGGACTCCGGGAGTACGGAAAGAACGTCGAAGAGGCTGGAGTCACAGGAACAGAGGCAGAGAGGCTTAAGACGGAAAAAAGGGCGGAGTCGGAAAAGAAGGAACGGAGTCAGAAAAGAAGAAATACAAAAGCCGGGAGGCATGGAGAGAAGAACGGATAGTCTTACGTCTCCGTAAAACACAGAGAGCTTTGAAAATCCTGAGAGAAAGGCGGAGAGTCCGTAGTCACGAAGAGGAATACGAATAGTCTGAAGTCGGGAAGGGGAAAATTCGGAGAGCCGGATTTCCGCGAAAAGGATGACAAGTCCGAAGACACGTAGTACTGAGGGAAGAATGAAAAGTCCGAAGACCCGGAGAGAAGAGCGAAGACCGAAGGAAGATATCGAGAACAGGGCGGAGCGCCTGAAGAGCAGAGTCAAAGAAGAAATCATCGAACGACCATATAACGCGAAAGGAAGAAGATCAGATGCCTCATATGCCAGGAAAGACGACAGAGAAAACATCAGTCCCCGCTTCCGCTGTTGATATGTACAGCGGCAGAGCCATGGTTCACGGCCACGCTTTGATAAGGGTCGAACTGGACGATGAGGGAAAGGCGGTCGACTGTACATACATAGAGGCCAACGAGGAGCTTGCGCGAATGGACGGAAAACCGCTCGAGGAGCTCATCGGACACCGCTACTATGAAATCTTCCCGAAAGGCGACAGAAAATGGCTCGATATCTTCTACAGGGCAGCCTGGAAGGGAGAGAGCGTCGCCTTTGACGATATAGCAGAGGAAATCGGGCTCTATCTTCATATCGAAGCATATCCCGTGGGAAAAGAAGGCTACTGCTCCACAATACTCTGCAACATAAAGGACAGCGTTTCGGCGAGAATCAGGGAGAAGGCACTCGAGGAGAAAGCCGAGCATGCCGCCGTCATCAACGCGCTCTCCACAATATATACGACGATAATCGAAGCGGACCTCATGACACACGGCTTCAGAATCATAGATACGCACTCTCCGTTCACCACCGTAACCGGCGGAAGGAGCGAAGGCAACTTCGACGACGTGATGGAGGATGTCCTCGAATACTACATTCATCCCGATGACAGGGAGAGGATTCGCTCCTTCATAGACCTTTCGACAGTCTCGGAGCGCCTCGGAAACGAGACGACGCTCGTCACCGAGTACCGCGCGCCATACGGCAAATGGTTTGAAGCGAGGTTCATCGCAAAGAAGCGTGACGGGAACGGGAAAACAGTATCTGCAATATATGCGGCAAGGGACGTGACGGAGGAGAAACTGAAGGAACTCAGAAACCGCGAGGAGCTCCAGGAGCAGCTTCTTGTTTCCGACACTCTCGCAAGAGGCTATCGGAATGTATACCTCGTGGACACTGAGAAGGAAACTGCGAAGATACTCAAGCTCGAGGACGAGTTTACGGACAACAGACTCGACGACGTAATCGGAACCGAGTTCCCGTACAGCACAATACTCAATAACTGGATAGACGAAGCCGTACACCCCGACGACAGGGAGGCGTTGAAGTACAAGCTCAGCGTCGAAAACCTGAGGAAGGTATTCTCTCGCGATAAGGAATACAGCGGTAACTACCGCATGGTGGTGGACGGAAAGGTGATACACTACCAGTTTACACTCCACCTTACGGAGGACGGTGTACACCACATTGCGGGATTCAGGAACATAGACGACATAATACGGGATCACGTTGAGGAAGAGAGAAAGCAGCGGGAGAAGGAGGCGGAGTACAAGAAGAGGCTCGAAGAGCAGCTCCTGATCTCCTCGACTCTCGCGCGTAACTTCAGAAACGCATACCTCGTGGACCTCGAAAGGGAGACAGCGAAGATTCTCAAGCTCGAAGCGGGCTTCGAGGACCTCGAGAAGGAAGGGCTCGGACACGAGTTCCCGTTCGACGCGCTCCTCTCGGAGTGGATAAACGAGATAGTCGCTCCCGACGACAGGGAGGAGCTCGCCCGTGTCTTCAACGTGGAGAACGTGAAGAAGAGACTGGGAGAAGAGAACGAGTTCACCGGTAACTACCGCTCCACAGCGGGAGGAGAGACGCACTACTACCAGTACTCGATGAGCCGCGCGGACGGGAACGGAAGCAAGGCGATACTCGGCTTCCAGATGATAGACGACATGATCCGCGCCCAGGTCGAGGAAGAGGAGAGGAGACGGGAGCTCGAACGAACATACCGCGAGAAACTGAGGGAGACTGCAGAGGAAGCGGAAAGAGCGAACAAGGCCAAGACCGAATTCCTCCTGAGAATGTCACATGATATCCGGACGCCGCTCAACGGCATCATCGGCATGCTCGACATCGCAGACCACTACGGAGAAGACCTCACGAAGGTCAGGGAATGCCGCAGGAAGGTCAGAGAGAGCTCGAACATCCTCCTTGAGCTCATCAACGAGGTCCTCGACATGAGCAAGCTCGAGTCGGGAGAGATAACGCTCGAGCACGTACCGTTTGATCTTGAGACGATATCGGGTGAAGTATTCACAGTCATCGGCAGACAGGCCGAGGAGATGGGAATAACAATCGAAGACGAATGCTCTATCGAGCACAGGCGTCTCATCGGAAGCCCGATGCACTACAAGAGGCTCATACTCAATATCCTGGGAAATGCCGTGAAGTACAATAAGCCACACGGCAGCGTATGGGTCACCTGCCGTGAGAAGAGCTTCGACGGCACGACAGCAGTCCTCGAAACCACCATAAAGGATACGGGAATCGGCATGAGCGAAGAGTTCCAGAAGCATCTCTTCGAGCCCTTCCAGCAGGAGAACCAGAGTGCACGTACGAAATACGGCGGCACGGGACTGGGTATGTCGATAGCAAAGACCCTGGTGGAGAAGATGAACGGCACCATAGCCTTCGAAAGCACAAAGGGCGAAGGCACGACCTTCACCATCACCGTTCCCTTTGACGTAGATACAGAGGACCGCATCGTAGTCAGAAAGGAAGAGAAAGAAGATTTTTCACTTGAGGGAAAGACACTCCTCATCGTCGAGGACAACGACCTCAACCTCGAAATCGCCGAGTTCATACTGAGAGAAACAGGAGCGGAGACGATAGCAGCCCACAACGGAGAGGATGCGGTGAGAGCCTATGAGGAGTCAGAGCCGGGAGAGATATCGGCAATCCTCATGGACCTCATGATGCCCGTCATGGACGGCTACGAGGCAACGAGACGTATCCGCGCATCACAACGCGAGGACTCGAAGACGATACCCATCATAGCCATGACAGCCAACGCCTTCGTCGAAGACCGCATCGCCACAAAGAAAGCCGGCATGAACGCCCACATCTCGAAGCCCCTGGAGAAGAGAGAGGTAATCCGCATCATCTCGGAAGAGGTGAAGGGAAGGTGAGGTCCGGAGAACAGACTGAAGCAGATCTCTGAAGAGAGTAGGTATGGAAGTCTGAAGATTGGAGGGGCTGCAACGTAGAGACTGAAGTCCGAAGAAAGTGAAAGGAAAGTTCTAAGACTGCGGTGTCCTCTCCGGGGGAGATTCTTCATTTGAATGTTCAATACCCGTCAGCGGAATGAAGGATGAGAAGATTCAAGCCTGAAGAGTCGGGTGATTGATACAGAATAACATCACGAATACAATTATCGTGTCATTGAGTATGCGTATATGAGCGGATGTATGGATTGCCTATGAAAGCGGCGGAGGTTTATGCACGCTGAGCAGAGAAATGTATCTGAAGAATATTGCAGACATCCTTGCATCACTTCGTAGTGAAGTGGAGGTTCATAACGCAGTCAATCTCTATGACATAAACATAATTTCCGAAAGCTTTTATGCAGGGCTTCTGAATATCGTAGAAGGTCTGGAACTCGTTAATGCCAATGCCGTCGGGAGGAATGCCGCAGGTGTTGACCTTATCGATGACAATAACAGGATTGCCGTCCAGGTTACCGCTGACAGTTCAAGTACAAAGATCAGACACACAATTGATGAATTCATCTCGAATCGTCTGTACGAGCGATACAGTCGACTGGTCATTCTTATCCTGACACAGAAGAAGAGATATACGGCAGAGTTTGACTGCAGAGGATTATTCCAGTTTGACAAGAACATGGATATCCGGGATGTCGGTGATCTGATGAAGAAGATAAATACTCTGGATACCGCCAAACTGGAAAAGATTAATGTCTTCCTGAATCGTGAGTTCCATGACAAAGGCGGAGACTACGAGCCGACGGAGGCCAGCGAAGTCGAGACAATCATGGATCTGATTGAAGTCATATCCAGCAACAAGAATGTATCGATTCGGGAGAGAGATGCCGTCGTTGATCCCGAGTACAAGATTTACAGGCGCTTCAGAGAATTCGCTGACAGTCTGATGTCGCAGTACAAGACTCTCCTGGCTGTGTACGGCACGGCTCTGAATACGGTAGAAACTGTCCGGGGAAGTGATGACGCACAGGATATCATCACAATGCTCTATCTCAGGGACCTCAGTGTAAGGTTTCTGGATGAGGCGGAAAATGATCCGGTGAAGGCTTTGAACGCTCTCGTTGATTTCTTCGAGAAGAAGCTTGGCAGAAACGGTAAGAAATACGATTCGATGGCCATCAAGTTCTATCTGATTAATGAAATGATCAAGTGCAGTGTGTTTCCGAATGAAGGAGGACAGATGTCATGACAGCTAATCCGAACGCGTTAAAGTCTTCAGGCATGTACATAGGTTATCTGATACTCAAGGAAATACAGAGACAGGGAAATGACAGAATATCCATATATGATGCATACAAGGCATTGAAGTCGGCGGGCATAGACGGAAGCCGTCAGCTTGTAATGGGACTGACCTTTCTTTATGTCGTGGGCATCGTGGATTTTGATGAGGCTATGATATGGGTAGAGAGATAAGACGCATCCGTATTGACAGACTTTCTTCCCGGAACAATGTTTTTGATGAAATCGTATTCAGGGACGGCGTGAACCTGATTCTCGGAGAGAAATACGATGATTCCACATCTCGGGGAAGAAAAACGAACGGCGTCGGAAAATCGATGTGCGTTGAATTCCTCGATTTCGGATTCCTGTGTGATTATGAAAGGTCCAGAATCGTCAGAATACCGGAAGATATCGTCCCGCTGGACGAGGAAATCATCCTTGATCTGACAATAGGCGGAGAAAGTGTAACAATCAGAAGAACAAGGAAGGAACACGACAGGCCTGTCATTGTCAGAAACGGAAAGGAGACAAAGTTCGATAAGCTTCCGGATGCCCGGGATTATCTGACCGGACTGGTATTCGGGGAACTGAATGGAAAGGATGTTCCGTCGTTGCGTAACCTGCTTTCCGTTCTGATAAGGGATGAAAGGTCCGAGTTTTCAGATATTCTCAAGTGTCATGACCTGTCCAAACGCATACCCGATGATCTGGCGCCTCATCTTTAT
>CAVFVX010000024.1:0-6210 GCA_963626075.1 Acutalibacteraceae bacterium | reverse complement strand
GCTCGGAATTTCCCTTGATTGTTACAGAAGGGTTCTTGATACAATCAAGGAAATTGAAAAGACGGGTCAGGTTTTGGGAAAGGCAAAGAAGGAGCTTACACTCAACGGCATGAAGAAGATGGCCGATGTCAAGGCTGAGTACAATGAAATGGAAGCCGAACTGGGACAGCTGGAAGAGGCAGTGGATTCGTTCAGATCCAATGATGCGTTTTCATCTATGGAGAACGAAATTGTTGACCTTGAAAACATGCTGGATCAGTTGAGACAGCGTCAGAAGGTGCTCAAGCGTGAATATGAGAAGATAAAATCATTACCGCAGCCGGAGATGATTGATGATTCCGAGATCGAGCTTGTCTATGACCAGTACAGGAGAAGAATCGGCAGTGCCGTGGTGAGATCCCTGAGTGAAACAGTCGGTTTCAAGAATAAGGTCGAAGAGTTTCAGAGGGTGCTTGTAAACCAGAAGGCCCGTGAACTTCAGGAACAGATAGCCGGAATATCCGAACAGCTCAGAATCCTTGATGAACAGTATGCCGAGAAGCTCCGCATCATTGACAAGAAGGGCGTGCTGCAGAATCTGAAAACGGGATTGAGAATATACGAGTCCAGGAGAAAAGAGACAATCCGCACACGGGTTCTGTTCGAAGAGTATGACCGGTATGAAAGACAGAAAAGACATCTGAAGCTCAAGAAGGAGCAGGAGCTCTATGATATCGACGTTGCAATCACGACGCTGTCATCCGAATTGAAGTCGTTCACCCAGACGATACTCGATATTCATGAAGCCATAATGGCGAACAGGGAATGCTCATTCGACATTAAAGCGAAGGAAGGCAAGTCCAGGACTCCGATAGACATTTCCCTGAGAATCTATGATGACGGAAGCCACAGTGTGGACAGGACAAAGGTGTTCATCTATGACATGGCACTGATGTTCAATGAGTATACAAGACAGAGGCATCCGCTGTTCCTTGTTCATGACAACATATTCGATGTCGATCAGGATACTCTCGTTCAGTGTCTGAACTACGCGTACAGGCAGGAGGAACATTATCCTGATTTCCAGTACATACTTACTCTCAACAGAGACAAGATTGAGAATGAAGAGCGACGTAATCAGATAAAGATGAATATTGATGAACATAAGATTGCCGTTTTCACCAAGGCAGAGAAGTTCCTGAAGAAAGATTACCAGGAGAAATAGAGACACATCTGTCTGATTGTTCCGTTTATCATATCAGTATTGTGTGCCGAATCAGACTGATATCTTACGGATAATTCCATGTGGTCAGTCTGAAGGTCGTGAAAGAAGAGGGAAAGAGGAAATAATCAGATAAGAGCCGGAAGAGTGCGGAGGCATGGCGCAGAGGCTGGAACTTCGAAGCTCGAAAAGTGCAGGGGGGAAGAGTTCAAAGACACTGATAGGTGTTGGATGACTCATTGATGAATCATTATTTCCAGCCATTCTGAAGGCATGAGCCGCGTCTGAAGAGGCGGGGCCTTAGAAAGGCCATAGAAGCTTTGTCAGACTTTGGAGAAGGCGAAGGGGCAAGAAGGCTCTGGAGTCGTGAAGAGAAGAACACAGTGGCTAAGGAAAGAAAGGGTTCATAACCGGAGAATCTGAACGGATAGTCTGTAGACCGGAAGAAAGACGGAGATCATCGAGATATCGGGAAAACGCCGGAGGCGAAGAACGGCGAAGACAAAGTACGGTGACAAAGTACGGTGACAAGTACGGTGACAAGTACGGTAACAAAGTACGGTGACAAAGTACGGTGTGGAAGTCTGCAGTCAGGAAAAAGAGAACGGCGAAGACCCTCGAGATACCGGGAGAAGCTCGAAGGCGAAAATCAGCGATGGCAAGGAACGGCGAAGGCAAAAAGTACTTCGAGGAAGTCTGTAGCTGAGGGAGAAGAGAACGTCGTAGACAGAGGTGAGCCTGCAACCTGACAGAAAGGTTCGGGAATCCTGTCAGACAGCAAGATTGAGTTGATAAAGAGGTTCCTCGTCAGAAAAGTGGAAATACTGAATGACATTGTCAGAGGGGGTAATTGATGGTTGAACATAATTATATGTACATTATCTGGACAAACCCCAATACTAAGAGAAGTTATATAGTCGGAAAACTCGGAAGGACGGAGACGGGTTTCTTCTTTGAGTACAGCGATGAATACAAGGATGCTTTAAATTCGGGCTGGGCCGGAATCGAATGCTTCCCTGAAGACAGAAGATATGAAAGTAAGGTACTTTTCCCTGTTTTCCAGAGCAGACTTCCTGACAGAAGGAGGAGGGATCTCCCGCAGATTCTGGAAAAATACGAGCTTAAGCAGTTTGACGGCTATGAGCTCTTGAAGAACAGCGGTGGAAGACTACCTATTGACACATATGAGTTCGTGGCCCCTGTCTTTGATGATGACAGGACAATAGAAAGAATCTTCTATCTTGTTGTCAGTCATGATTCATCTTCCCGCAGCGGAGACACCCACTGTCTGGAAGCAGGTGCAAGACTCCTCCTTCAGAGGGAAGAGAACAATGCCCATGACGTATATGCAGTGCAGGTGAAGACAGAAGAGGGAGAAATCCTCGGATACATTCCCAGTTATTACTCGAGAGGAGTTTCCGACAGACTCAGCAGAGGTATGTCCTATGACTGTACCGTTCTGGATGTCAATCAGGAGGGTAACTCTGAAGTATGTCTGAAAGTGAAGCTCCGGATGCCGAAAAGGAATTGAAACGGCTGGTGAGAAGAGAGGAGTAAAACAGGAACTCTGTGAAGAGCTCGGACAAGTGGGAAGTATCATCCGTGAGCTTTCAAGGAGGCTTCTGCTGTAATCAGCGAAAGCTCCTGAAAAGTGAAGGAAGAAAGTAACAGACAACATCTTGAAGTTTCCTCTAAGAAGAGGAAGAGAAGATGCGGGGCCTCTGGCATAAGAGAGAAAGAGGGGAAAAGGCGTCAGAAGAGAGAAGCTCACGAAGTCCTGAGAAAAGAAGAGACAAAAGTCATAGAGGCAGAGTCAAAGGAACTGATGAACTCATTGAGAGCCATGAGAGTAATGTCTCAGGACGCGAAGAGAAGAGCGAAAGTCCGTGGAAAGACGAAAAGGCTGGGTGCGAAACGGTTCATAACCGGAGAGACTTAACGTATAGGCTGAAGACCGAAAGAAAGCAGGGGAGCTTCGAGATACCAGTAGAAGGCCGAAGATAAAAAACGGAGAGAACGAATACTCTGAAGACGTAAAGAACGGCGAAGACAAAGCACGGTGACAAAGTACGGTGTGGGAATCTGCCGTCAGGAAAAAGAGAACGGCGAAGAGCCTCGAGATACCGGAAAAACGCCAAGGCGAAGAACGTCGTAGTCAAAGAACGATTCTGGCAGAGAATGGCGAGTGAGCCTGTAGTACGGGGAGAAGGACCGGAAAGCCCGCAGTCAGAGAGCTAAGAACAAAGAAGAAGAGCCGGCAGGCCCGTGAGGGAGAAAAGGAAGGAAGGCGTGGAAAGTCCACAGTCCGACAAAAGTCATGAACGGATGGGCCATAGTCTGAGAGGCAGGAACGAGAGCCCGGGCCTCAAAGGCAAAGACGATAGTTCGCGGGCTGATGGCAAAAGCCGTCAGGGCTGAAGGCAGGGAAACCTGAACGGAAAGGCTGACGTTGCTGAGAGGAATTCGATAATCCCGGGGACCGGAAAGAGGACGGATAATCAATACCTGGAATATCAGGTCAGGGAGTTCAAAACGTCACGGTATGTTATTCAGACTGAGAGCTCTTTTCTTCGTCACCGTTTTCGGCTGTGACGTATTTCTGGTTCGGACTTGAGGGCCTGTCGGGAACAGTCATCAGCAGCTTCCCTGAAGTGAGAAGCGGGGCGATGCACTTTCTGAGAGTCTTTCTGCTGCTGTAACCGATTTCCCTTCCGATTTCCATAATCGAACGGGGAGAAGAGCAGAATTCGAGGATGGCGGGAGTCCTTTCGCTTTCCGGAAGCTTACGTTTCTTCGTTTCAGCCTGGGTATTTTCCTCATCCGACACCATAAATTTTACATTCGACGGGAGAATTTCCTCTTCAGCCCGGGTATTTTCGGGTTCAGCCTGGGTATTTTCTGCTTCAACCGATGTGTTTATTCCATATACCCGGGTCAGTGCAACCCGTTCAGCTTCCGCGTAGAGGAGTATAGTGTCTGTACCGATGGCCCCGGCTATTTCGCCAATCATCGTGAGGCTCGTGTCCTCCTGTTCATCATTAAGAATATTCTTCAGCTGGGTGTTGTTCCGTCCATCCCGTTTATTAACCCTGTATGCCACAGACTCCTTTGTAATGCCTTTCTTTACGAGCTCAGAGTTTATGGCAGCTATGAGTTCCCTGAAGGTGAATTCGATTCTGTTTGTGTCGAGGTCATAGGCAATAATGGAGGCAAGCTTCCCGACATTGTTTATCAACTCCTCTGAAGCGGGAACGGCCGGGTTCAGACCGCACCGGTGCAGAACGGCCCAGACCTCGGAGCGGATCCAGTAGTATCTGAAGGAGTCACTGTAGAGGTAGTCCCCGGCATCGCCTGAAGCGGGAACGAGGATTTTCCCCCTGGCTTTCTCCAACTCTGATTTCCTCTCGTCGCTTAGAATTATCTTATCAAGACGGTGGAAGCACACCCTGTCGGTCAGGTCGAGTATTTCGAAAAGAAAATATATCCTTTCCACTTCTTCCGGAAGAGGGAACCTGGCAATGAAATCCGCCTCCGAGAGGCTCAGTCCGAAGCCTTTCCTGACGTAAGTCTGGATGGCTCCGGTCTGGAGGTTCATGACGTCTCCGAGATAATCGCTGTTGAGTTTCCTTCCTCTTGTGTAATTCTTTGTAATCCTTGAAGCAGTCAGGAAGGGAGTCCAAGTGTCACAGTATTCTGTAGTTTCCTCGTACATGATGACCCCCCGGTCTTTCCTTACTGCTCTTACGTTGTCTCTCCTGAGACCCCTTCCGATATGAACATCCCCGGAAAAAAGGAGACGTGAAAAACAGCCTGTAGAAATAATTGTGGAGCATCCTTCGTCTTGTGGACAGTTGCAATAATTCCCCGCTTTCGGGGGTGAAGTGAGGGATTATTGCAACTGGACAAAGTCATATTCCGCCCTCAGTCTGAACTCGGCGCTGCGTTGATGCATAACGCCGAGATTCAAAGAAGGAGGGCGCTTATGCCTGAAGGATTGAAAACCGAGGATGTCATAAGACTCGAAGAAAGAACAAGAGGTCTGGAACGCTCTGACAGAAGGCACTACCTCTTCGAACTGATTCTGTTACTGGGCTTTGTAGCCCTGTGTCTCCTGTTCGTCAACGGCTGTGATATCAAGACACCGGAACCTGTAGTACAACCGCAGGAGACACCGGTAGAAGCGAAGAAGGAGTGGAAGTACAAAGAGGAAAGCGCAATCGACAGGATAAGCTTCACTCTCGGTGAAGACGCAAAAAGCGTAGACGTCTACTACGACGGTCAGTTCGCTATTCAACTTGTGGCAGCAGAAGGACAGAGCATCTTCCAGGCGAGGAGATACTTCACTGCTGAATTCGAAAGCGAAGAGGTCCGCGTCTACGCACAGGCAATCGGATCAACAACAAAGGAGCTGGTTGGCACATTCAAGTATGAATGATCCGCTCCGCCCGGGCCGGATGTAATCCACCCTGCATCCCGGCCCACTTTACTCTTCTGTCCGCTTCCGGCGGCAGCCGGATACGAAGAGCCCCCTCTTTCCTATAGAGCTGCCGCCGCTTTTCATTCAATGGCAAAGAAGAAAACCCGGACAACCGGAGAAGACAATAAGACAACAGCAGCAGAAACAAAGGAAGAAAAAAACAGTAAGAAGACAAAGGACGACGAAAAGGAGAGCATGACACTCAGGGAGGCGCTCTCGTCTCTGACACTCAGGAAGCGCGTCGCGCTTGCCGTCTTCACGGCAATGGTGGTCGTATCACTCGTGCTGTTGTTTCTGTTCACGCTCATCGATGTCATAACACCCGATAACATGACAGAGGAGGAGTTTCACTCCCTCCTCTCGAAGACAGACGGCAGGGAGTGGACAGTGAAGAAGGGAGACGGAGACAAGATAGCCTCCGTCCTCTATTCCTTTGAACCAGCTACCGCCGTAACCGAAAAGGAAGGAGATACCCTCCTCATCATTCTCAGCGACGACACCATGGACTACACAGTACGCTTCGCCTACATTT
>CAVFVX010000023.1:0-24037 GCA_963626075.1 Acutalibacteraceae bacterium | reverse complement strand
CTTCTTTCGTCATGTGAATCATCGCAACAGAACTCGGTAAGCGTACCTCTTCCGGTATTCGGCGACACTTCGTCAGAACGCGGAATCAAGGCAATGCCCGTCGACTGCTTCGAAGGAGACATGTGGCTTTCATGTTCGGTGATGACAGTCATGCCTACGATGACGAATCTCGAGGCCGTGGAAATCAACATCTCGGGAACAAGTCTGAAGAACGTGAAGACGTCATTCACAGTCTTCGGCTTCGACATAGAACTCGCAGCTGACTCATCCCACATAAACAAAGACGGGGTCTATCTGCAGTACAGAATCCTCTATGAGGGAAGCACCGTCGGTTTCTGCGACTATTACTACAACATAGAAAAGGAGACCTTCTCCTACAGGCAGTCTGTCTTCTGCACACTGGGAAGAATCGGAAACCTAGATATCCGGGACAATGAAATCATAAGCATAGAGTACACCGACATTCCGGTCGAAAATGCCATCGAGCCCGTCTTCAAGGCAGGTCAGCTGACAGAGGACGGCATACTTGATGACGATGCGTTTGTAGACAACATCGTGCTCGATACATCATTTTCACAGAAAGCCAGTTTCCAGTACAGAAGAGCGTTCATAACCCTGAATGAAGTCAAAGACGATGACGGCCTCTATACAATGTATGCCTTCAAGCAGATTGACAACTCATTCGAGATGGGGCCGGAGGAATACAGCGGAGAGCTGGCAAAAATCAAGACGACAGTCCTGCCGAAGTACCTCGACAACGATGACAAGCTGATTATCGATACAGACGCAGAGAGAAAAAGAGCCGATTTCGAGCTCATGAAGGAAATCTATCCATTCGTCTACAAGAACGGTCAGTCGATTGCCGACCATCATTCCACAGTCAAGGGATACACAAGCTATGAAGACTTCGTTGCCGACTCGTTCAGAGAACAGACAGACGTAATCGGAAACGGAGTCAGAAAAAGCACTCATGATACTCCGCGTGCAGTAATCTATACGTACAACGGAAACGACTCCAAGGGAGCTTCCGTCGCCAGATGCCGCAGAGACAGAATCGGAATGGAAGCTACAAACCCCGGTTATGCGTTCTCCGACCTGAACAAGGAAGGGAACTACTCCGATAACCTGTACAACCTTCTCGGTTTCAGGGACTACTTCGGGGAATACGATTCAGAGGGAAATACGGTGACAGTCTCCGACTTCACGACCGGGAAGTTCCTCAAGACCTGCGGCATCGATAACGAAGACTACATCAAGGCGTTCATCGAATTCCAGAACAAATATGATTACTCGAATTCAGTTCCCGATGAACGCATAACGGTCAGCACCGGGAAATAGAGGCAGTTAAGAAGAGGGAAAAGTCTCGAACTTTTTCTTCCCCTCCTCCCCGATTGCGCTACAATACTTTCAGATACGGGGGTATACGGAGAATGGTCAACTATACGGCTATAGCAAAGGGAGAGAAGGCGAGAGACTGTCTCGAGGAGGCCTTGAATGCACTGGGCTCTGCTTCCTCGTGGGGAATCTTCGACATCCTCGGCGGCGGCACGCTCACGACATTCATAAAGCACAGCAGAATCGAGAAGGCAAAGGATCTCATATACCGGAGCAGGCAGTACCTCTGGGAGTTCAGGGACGAGCTGAGAGATATGCCTTATATCAACGTGGACATCGGAACCTTCCTGACATTCGCGGACTTCTTCTGGGACGGACTTTTATCCGACATACTCGTGCAGTCGAGGATAAACGAGGCGAAGCGTCAGGTGAGCGACGCTATAAACCAGATAGACCTCGTCCTCTCGAGGCTGAGACTCGTTTAGAGTATATACGTCGCCCTTTGAGAAATATGACATGACTCGAAGTATTCGTTCTCGAGCGGAATCCAGCGAGATATGAACATATCGAGCTTCCCGGGAGAGCGGAGGGAAAGGCGTCTTATCTGCTCGGCGGGATCTATTGAAAGAAGGAACGAGACGTCCCAGTAGGCGGGAAAGTGCGGATTGAAGGCGTAGCTTCCCTCGACGACGACAAGCCCGTCCGACGGGATATGCACTTCACCCTCATATGTACAGGTGCGGCAGGAGAAGCGGCGGTATGTGAAGGCTTTTTCCTCTCTGAGAGGAGTCAGGACCTCCTCGATGAATCTCTCGTAGTGGACGTTGCCGCCCTTCTCGGCGAACCTCTCCGGGGTTCTGAGCTCCGGAGGCAGGAAGAAGTCATCCATGCTTATGACGGAAAACGGTATTTTCTCCGAAAGGTCGGAAACCAGCGTTGTCTTTCCGGAGGCACACGGACCGTCGACGGCAATGACGCGGGGATTCCTCTCCTTAATGACACCCAGAACAAATTCAACCCTGTCTTCTCTACTCTCAATCATACACAACAGGCCATACTCTAACAAAAATCGGCGCTCTGTGGAATTAACGTTCAACTTCACTATAGAAAAAAGAGTAATAAGGAAATAAACTGGTAACACTATGAAAAACGAGAACGCATTACCGAAGCTTGGTCTTCACAAGTTCATCACCATCGTCCTTCTTCCGCTCACGATTGCCGTGAGCATCTATGTTGCCATAGGAAACGTCTTCTCAATCGGAAGAGTCGAACTCACATCCATCTCGGGCTACATTGATGCACTCATCCTCATGCTTCCCTTCGTGACGGCGATTCTCTTCACCGTATCTCTGGTGGGACTCCTCGGACTGACGCACTTCGGACGCAGGTCGATTCTCTTCTCGACAACCTTTCTTACGATAATGCTTATCCTGATCATATTCGGTAAGCTCCTTGCGGGCCGTGTCTACTACGCCCTCATCTTCACGGCAGTGGCATTCGTCTACATGCTCATCTATGCCTATTACAGAAGAAGAGACTACTACTTCGTAAAAGACGGTCAGTCCCTCGGAGACGCAAAGGCTCTCCAGAAGAGCACCGAAACAAAGCCCGATACTCCCGAGGTAAAGGAAGAAGCACCACTAGCGGAAGAGAAAGCTTCCGAAGTAAAGCCGGAAGAGGAACATCACTGCTGTCACCATGATGAAAACGCAGGAGAACACCATTGCTGCCATCATGGCGAAAGCGAAGGAGAACACCATTGCTGCCATCACGACGAGGGTGAAGAGCATCACTGCTGCCATGAGGAGAACGAAGAACCCTCAGGCGGATGCTGCTGCTCGGAAAATGAAGCTGAAAACGAAAAGGAAGACGATAACGGATGCGGATGCTGCGGCGGAAACACAGATGAGAAGAAGGATGAGGAAATCGCCCTCAACTTCTCAGATACAGTCGAATCCTATGCTGTGGATGACATCCAGAAGAAGGCGAAATTCATCTACGCAGAAGACAGAACAAACAGAAACGATGTTGTCCTTCTCTCTTCCTCTCTCACAGTACTGAAAGACAGGACAGTCGTCGAACTCGAAGTCGAAAACAAAGGTGATAAGGAATACACATCGTCAGACTGGACATTCATGAAGGATATCCACTACAGACTCGACAAGGCAATCGCTCCGGGAAAGACAGTTCTCACGCTTTCCGTCGACAAGCCCGTCGACAGGATGTCGGTTGAGCTCAACGAAGTGAAGTAATTTCTCTTTTTTGAGTCCGGGACACGGGAGACCGTGTCCTTTTTCATAGTATTGCGTTCGGGTCGACGTCTATCTCTAGATGTACTCCCGAGGGAACACGGAAGGAAGACGTCAGCTCTCTCGTAAACGCCAGGAGCTGAGATATGCTCACACTTCTCAGGAGCACATGGTAGCGCCACTGCTTCGCCTGCTTCTCGATAAGGCACGGGGACGCGGAGAATATCTCGATATCCTCCCGGCCGTCAGCGAGGGCTATAGCAGTCTTCTCGAGGTCGTCCGCACTCTCCCTCGCCTTCTCTTCGTTGAGGCTTCTGAGTGTGAGATTCACGAGTCTCGTATACGGCGGAAATCCCGTCTCCCGTCTCTCCGCGAGCTCCCTGTCGTAGAAATCCTCGACCCTGTTGGCTGCAACGAGAGCAACGGCGGGAGCCGAAGGCTGCCGCGTCTGGATTATCACAAGGCCGTCGTCGCTGTAGCGTCCCGCTCTTCCCGCGACCTGGTACAGAAGGTCGAATGTCCTCTCTCCCGCACGAAAATCGGGAAGGGAGAGGGAGCTGTCGGCATTGATGACTCCAACAAGGGACACGAGCGGAAAATTAAGGCCCTTCGCTATCATCTGGGTTCCGAGAAGTATGTCTATCTTTCCCTCCCTGAACTCGGAGAGAATCTCTGCAGTATGGTCCTTGTCGCCCTTGACGCTGTCGGTGTCGAGCCGTTCGATGCGGCTGGAGGGAAAGAGCTGTCTCACTTCCTCTTCCGCGCTCTCGGTTCCGAAGCCCGAGGGAATGAGCTCCCGGCTTCTGCACACCGGGCACGTCTTCATTAGCGGCGTCGAATAGCCGCAGGTATGACAGACGAGTTTTCTTTCAGACTTATGGTAGGTCATCGACACGGAGCAGTTGGGACACTCTATGACAGAGCCGCAGCTCCGGCATACATAGCCGTACGAGTAGCCGCGCCTGTTGAGAAAGAGGATGACGCCCCGCTTTCTGTCGAGGGCGGACCTTATCTCGCTCTCGAGTTCGGGGCTTATGTTCCTCGTCTCCCCGGTCATGTCGAGAATGCGGACCCTGGGGAATTTTCCCTCCCCTATCCTGTTTCTCATGATGATGGTTGAAAGACGTGATGACCTCATGAGCTTCCAGGCCTCGAGAGAGGGGGTTGCAGAGCCCATTATGAGCTCCGCAGAGCTCTTCCGGGCTCTGTACTGGGCAACCTGACGCGCATGATAGCGCGGAGCGGAACCGGACTTGTACGCTCCTTCGTGCTCCTCATCGATGATGATTAATCCGAGGTTTCTGAAGGGGGCGAAGACACTGCTCCTCGCACCTATGACGATGTCGACTTCGCCGTTAAGGATTCTCATCCATTCCTTGAGTCTCTGCGACGGCGTAAGGGCCGAGTGAAGGATTGCGACACGCCCGGAGAAACGGGTGTAGACCTCGGAGGATATCTGATGCGTGAGGGTTATCTCGGGAACGAGGTATAAAACCTGCTTTCCGCTTTCTATGATGTCTTCGGCACGTCTGAGGTAGACTTCGCTCTTACCCGAACCCGTGATGCCGAATATGTAGTACATCTTCTTCTTTCCGCTTCTGAGAACGGAGAGCGCATGCTCCTGGTCGGGGGAGAGATTCTCAACCCTCTTAAAGGAAGAAACAGTTGAGAAGGGAGCGTATTCGCTCTCCCTGCGCCCGGAGGGAATCATCTGCGAGAGATTGACGCCCGAGGGGGAGACGTACATCTCGCTCATCCAGTGCGCGATGTCGACAAGGTCCTCGTTGAAGACCGGAGTCCTGTCGATGATGCGTCTTATGGGCTTGATTTCGTAACCCTCGTCGGGAACGGAATCCATCTCCCTTATGACAAAGCCCGTCTTCTCGCTTTTTCCGAAGGGAACGGCGACTCTCCTACCGAAGAGCGCCTCTTCCTCCCTGTCCTCCGGAACGGAGTATGTGAAGCTCTTCTCGAAGGGGACGTTGAGTATGACTTCAACCCACTTCACGCCCTGTTCTCTCCATCTGCGGTTTCGCTCATGATGTACTTGAGATCCTCCCAGATCTTCCCTCTGAGGCTTCTGTCCCGGACAAGGGAGAGAGGAGTATATGTGACGAATGTTCTTATTCCGTTGATTCTGTAGCTGTGAAGCCTGAGGGTATCGAGCGGAAGCTGACGGCGGAGCATGTACTGAGCAGTGTCTTCTCCGAGGAGCACTATCGCCTTCGGTCTGAGGCTCTTCATCTCCTGTCTGAGGTAATCCCTGCAGCTGTCCGCAGCCTCCTTTTTAAAAGGTACGGGACAGCGTATGAGGGAGGTAATCGATACATTCCTCATCTCCCTTCCCATGGCCTTCACCCACTTCGTGTAGTAGGAATAGGATTCGGCGAAGAGCATGGTGTCCCCCTCCGGAGACGGAAGAACGAATAAAAAGTCGGAATCCGGATTAAGAGTCGGCTCTGCGTAGATGCGGCGCGAGAAGCAGGAAGGACACCTGTGGCACGAAGCTATGTCCTCATCAAACGACAATACCGTCTCCGCTTTCTTCTCGGGAGCTCTGACAGTATAGTCGTATTCGGGATGCTCCTCTCTGAGGCTGTCGCCTCCCAAAAGTGCCCCGGCCCCGTCGAGAAGGGTGAAAAAATATTCCTTAGTCAGATTCTCTTCCATTATTCTCCTCCTCTTCGAACCAGCTGTATTCATCTTCATTATAGCTTATTCTTGCAAGATAAAGCCCGTCGGAAGGATAGGTTTTCAGCGCATTCATACGATTTCCCGAATCGAGACGGACCTTGAACTCTTCCTTCGTCTCACCCTTGAGTGCGCACTCGACCATCGTTCCGACCATGCTTCTCACCTGGTGATAGAGAAACGCGTTCCCCGTGACCCTGTACTTCAGAAACGGTCTTTCCCAGCCGTCTTTCTCCTCCGTCCATCCGGATTCATATATATCCCTCCACTTGGACTGGCAGATATCCCTCGAAGAGCAGAATGTCGTGAAGTCATGCGTTCCTCTGATGAGGGAAGCGTATTCATTGAGAAGAGTGATGTCGGGAAGCTTCCTGATGGCCGTGTATCTTCCTCTGTCGAAGGGCAGCATGTCCCTCCAGTCCTTGATGAAGTACCAGTATTCCCTCGCCATTGCCGTGAAACGTGCATGGAAGACTCCTTCGGGCTCGTCGGAGGAAAGTATTCTGATTGACGAGGGAAGACGGGAATTGAGAATGAGGGCGAACTTCTCCGCGGGGATTTTTCTCACGGTGTCGAAGTGGGCAACCTGTCCCAGGGCGTGGACTCCCGCATCGGTGCGTCCCGAGCCGAAGACCTCGGTCTCCTCCCCAAGTATTCCGGAAAGAGTCTTCGATATGACTTCCTGGACCGTGAGGGCATCATCCTGTTCCTGCCATCCGTGGTAGGCGGTGCCGTCATAGCTCAGAACGAGCCTTATTCTTCTCTTCCCCTCCGGCATCACCACCTCGGGTCGGTTCCAGTCCTTTCTACTCATCTTCAATCAGAACAAAGGCGACAGAGTAGTCACCGTCGTGGGAAAGGGAAAGCTGAATACTATCCTTCCTTTCTCCCATTATGAGAAGGTACGGCTTTCCGTTCTCCTCGTTTCTTACTTCGATATCCCCCGGGGTTATTCCGTCAAAGCCCGTACCGAGAGCCTTTGCATAGGCTTCCTTTGCGGCAAAGCGCGCTGCGAAGTACTCGCCCTTCTTCGCTCTCTTCTCCGCTTCGCTTCTTTCGTATGGAGTGAAGAGCCTTTCCTTCAGGTGCTGCGTAAGCTTTTCAAAACGCGGAATGTATGCGATGTCCGTTCCGATACGCGTCATTGAGCCTCTTTCTCTTTGAAGAGGATTCTGACTGTCAGAGGAGAGGAGGAGACGCTGAGGGCGTTGTCCGAGAAGATGTCCCTGTCGTATTCGAGAGACACGGCTCTCCTTGCTATTCCCTCTCCGGCCACATCGGAGAAATCGACGGATGCGGTGATGAGAGACGGATCGACGAGATATATTATGCTGTCGTCTCCGGTGATGACGACGTCAATCGACTCGGGAACGAGGGATACAGCCTCATAGGGGCTGTCCTCTGCAAATGTCACCGTAAGAGGAATCGTCACGGTTCTGTCCGTCGCGTTGAGGAACCGGATGGATATCACAATGGTGAGGGCGCAGATGAAGGAGATTACCTTCACGACCCAGTTGCCGAAGATGACAGAGGTGAACTTATTCTGAGACTGCATTGTTTTCATCCTCCCTGTTGTCGATCTTTATATCCTGCGGCATGACGTCCTTGCCCGAGAGGAGCATGAGGAGCGTCTCCTTGACGACCTCGACATCGAGGTTGTAGTAGATTGTTCCGTTGTACGCGAGGGAGATTGCACCCGTCTCCTCACTGACGATGATGATGACCGCGTCCGATTCCTCGCTCAGGCCCAGTCCCGCACGGTGTCTCGTACCGAAGGTATCCTTGATGGATGTCTGCTTCGAAAGCGGAAGATAGCATGCTGCGTATGTGAGCCTTCCGCCCTGGATTACGCAGGCTCCGTCATGGAGAGGAGTATCGTGGTCGAAGATTGTCAGGATAAGGTTTGCCGAGAGGTCGGCATTGACCTTCGTTCCCGTCTCGTAGATGTTCTTCAGATCCGTGTGGCGGGGGAAGATTATCAGCGCTCCCCTCTTCTTGCTCACGAGAGTCGTGCAGGCATTGAGGACGCTGTCGATCTGGGATGCGGAAGTCTGCGAGGAACGGAAGATCGAGCGTCTCGCCGTTCCCGTGAAGGCACGCCTGAGCTCGGGAGTGTAGAAGACGACGAGCACCATGATGATCGGAACGAAGAGCGACTTCATGATTGTCTGGATTACGGTAAGCTTGAGGATGTAGGCAAAGCCGTAAAGGATTACGAGAGTTGCAAGAATCGACCCGAGTTCCCTTGCCCTCGTCTCACTGACGGCCATGTAGAACCTGTAGATTGTGTATGTCAAAATAACCGTTTCCAATGCAAGTCTCAGATAGTCGATTCCGCTGAGACTGTTGAAAAGATCAATCATCCTTCTCTATTCCTCTTCGCTCTGCACCCAGTCAAGGGTGCGGCTTACAGCCTTCTTCCAGAATCCTACCTTTTTTTGCCTCTCCTTGTCATCCATTGTGGGGGTCCATCTCGTCTGTTCCTTCCAGTAGGTGCGAAGGGAATCCATGTCCTTCCATACCCCTGCGGTCAGTCCCGCGGCATATGCGGCACCGAGTGCCGTCGTCTCGGCGATGACGGGACGGATTACGGGCTTGGCGAGAATATCGCTCTGGAATGCCATCAGGGGCCAGGAGTTCGTCATTCCGCCGTCGACCTTGAGCGAAGATATCTCGACGCCGCTGTCCTTCTCCATTGCGGCGAAGATGTCGTAGGCCTGGAATGCGGTTGCCTCGAGGACAGCGCGGCAGATGTGTTCGCGGGATGCGTATCCCGTGAGACCCGCGATGACACCGCGGGCATCGCTTCTCCAGTAGGGGGCGAAGAGGCCTGCGAATGCGGGAACGATGTAGACGCCGCCGCAGTCACGGACCGACATTGCCAGTTCATCGAGTTCCTTCGCACTCGATACCATCTTCAGATTGTCCCTCACCCACTGCACGAGCGAGCCCGCAACAGCAACAGAGCCCTCGAGTGCATAGACGGGCTTCTGTCCCTCGAGTCTGTAGCCGACAGTCGTCAGAAGTCCGCTCTTGGAGTAGCAGATTTCCTCTCCCACGTTCGCAAGCATGAAGCAGCCCGTACCGTACGTGCACTTGCTCGAACCCTTGTCGAAGCATGCCTGGCCGAAGAGGGCTGCCATCTGGTCTCCGAGAATTCCGCAGACCGGAATCGAAGCCTTGAACGGGCCGTCGGGGTCTGTATAGCCATAGACAACGCCGGAAGAGGATACTATTTCCGGAAGACATTCCTTCTTCACACCGAAGAGGGAGAGCATCTCGTCATCCCACTTGAGGGACGCGATGTTCATGAGCATGTAGCGCGAGGCATTCGTGACGTCGGTCACGAGCGCCTTTCCTCCGGTGAGGCGGTATGCCATGTAGGTATCGATTGTTCCGAAGACGAGACGTCCCGTCTCTGCGTTCTTCTTCACGGCCGGAACGTTATCGAGGAGCCAGCGGATCTTCGACGCCGAGAAATAGGGAGAATAGAGAAGACCCGTCTTCTGTCTGATGTACTCCTCGCTCGTCTCCTTTCTCAGAGTATTGTCGATGAACTCGGCACCTCTGAGGTCCTGCCAGACGATTGCGTTGTGGTAGCTCTTTCCCGTCTCGCGGTCGAATGCCACGACAGTCTCTCTCTGGTTCGTGATTCCGACTGCCGCGATGTCCTCACCCTGGAGCCCCGCCTTCTCGAGTGCGGAGGAGATAACGAGGCAGGTATTCTTCCAGATTTCCTCCACGTTGTGTTCAACCCAGCCCGGACGCGGGAAGATCTGTCTGTGTTCAAGCTGACTTGTCGAGACGATGTTGTTCTTCTCGTCGAATATGATGAATCTTGTACTTGTCGTACCCTGGTCAAGAGCGCCTACGTATTTCATGATTTCCTCCGTTTTTTGTCATTGTACACCGTATTTTCACCCTCTGGTGGAAAAAGGTAGCTTCCGCGTTCTGAATTTCAATCCGCTTTTCTTCGCTGCACCCGAGGATGAGAGGACGGAGACGGCAGAGTTCCCGTCCATCAGCTCGAGACACCTCTTTCTTGCTCTCTCGAGGTCATCGATTGTCGTCTCGAGAAGAGCCGTACGCAGGGATGCGCGGATCTCGTCGGTAATGCCGTAGAGATAACGCCTGAGGTCGGTTATTCCCCTGCTCTGCGGGCCCGTGGGCCTCACTTCCTTACTCAGTACTCTCAGCTTTCCGTCCTCGAGCTTGTCGGGAGTGAAGACTTCGCTCTCTACCGAGAGGCGGAAGTCCGAGACGGACTCGTCGAGCCTGGGGTCGCGGTATGTATAGAAGTAGCATATGTCTTCGCTTATATCGAGAGAAGCGCCGCTTCCGTATGCCCCGCCCTTCTCTCTCTCGAGCGCCCATAGAGCCGACCGCGATATTATCGACAGGAACATTCTCAGCGGCCCCGTGTCCCTGTCACCGGGGAGGGGTGACGGGAATGCGAGAGAGACGTACGACACGGGAGTGGAGAACGTGAATGCGGTATTCTCCGTCTTTCCGGGGTCTCTTATGACATCATCGCCCTTCGCTCCCGCAGGAAGAGAGGATACAAAATTCCCGGAGAGGGATGCGAACTTCTCCTCATTTCCCTCTTCCGTTACAAGATGGAATGTCACCCTCTCCTTCACGAAGAGTTTTTTCGCAGTCTCCGCGAGCTTCTCTCCGAGAGCGGGAATGTTTCCCTTGAGGAGTTCGACCACTCTGAACCAGAACGAAAGTCCCTGAGTCTTCTCCGCCGAGTAAAGGGCTCCCGAGTAGTACCGGGATGCGGCAGAGAGCGCAAAGAGATGGGCCTGTCTCACAAACGATGACTCAAAGTCACTCTGTATGTCCCTGAGTACCGCCGTCACTCTTTCGGGAGAGGAGAAATCACCCTCTCCGAGGAGTCTTCTCACAAGGTCGAGACTCTCCCCGTAATGGTCCTCGAGGCTCTTGAAGCGTACAAGAACGAAATCCCTCTCCCTGTCGGAGCACGTCGTTCCCGTCTCGAGAAGGGAGGAGAATGCTCCGGTCGAGGACCTCAGGAGTGTCAGGAACTCCGGGTAGTCGAGTTCCCCGACATTCGTCATCGTGAGCATACGTGTGAGTACCGAGGCGTATTCGAGTTCCTCGTCCGTGAAGTCCGAGCACTCGAAGGCTATGTCGGCATAGACGATGCCTGCAGTGTACCCCGGGGAAACGAGTATTCCGTCGATTTCCTTCCGCTCTATTCTTCTGAGATACGATGGAATGTCCTCGAGCGACAGACGGGGAAGTGTCTGAAGAGCTTCCGGAGAGTCCTCGCTGTCCTCGAAGTCGAGGTATCTTCTCTCCTCTTCTTCATCAAAGAGAGAAGAGTATTCACGGAATTTCTCCTCTATTATCCTTTCGTTCTTCCCCGCGTTGTCCTCGTCCATGACGACAACTGAAAGAAGCCTGTGGGGATTCTCGAGGAGGTTGTGTCTTATGTAGTTCTCGAGGAACTTATCCTCCCGGGAGAGCTTCCGTCTTATATAGTCTATCTCCTTCGTCGGAGAAAGCATGTCGGAGGGATTGCGGCCGTACGCCCATCCCCTGTCGATGCGGTTGAAGAACATTCTATAGCCCTTGGGGGTGCTTTCCTTTATTTCCCTGAGGGTGAACTCCATACGCCTCAGGGTCGCTTCGATGAGGGTTCTGTCGATTCCCTCATCACATATTCTCTCAAGTGCCTCGAGAATGACCTTCTCCGCCCTGTCAGCATCCTTCTCGTCCGCTCCGGCAAAGCCCGTGGAGAAAGTAAGGGCGGAAAACGAATCGTTCATGCCGCCTTCGGAAGATATGTCCCTTCCGACGCCGGAGTCGATTATCGCACGGTATAACGGGCACCCGGGATTTCCGAGAAGAACCCCCACAATCAGGGACCAGATGGTACCCGAGAACGGTTCGGAAGCATCTCCGAGTAGCCAGGAGAGCGAAATCGAGGCTCCGTCCTCGCCGTCCTCGGCGTCACTGGAGGCTCTCACTCTCCTCTCTTCCGTCCATGCTGCGGGCTGAGAAGGTCTGGGCGCCCTCTCTCCCGCTTCGCGCGAGGAGAGGTATTCCCTCTCGAGGAATTCGAGCTTTTCGAGTATGTCGAGGCTGCCGTAGAGAAAGAGCGTCATGTTCGCCGGAACGTAGTACTTTCTGTAGGTCTCGATGAATTTTTCATACGTGAGGTCCGGAATCGATCCCGGGTCTCCTCCAGACTCATAGGTATACGGAGAGCCCTCGGGGAAGAGGTATCTGTTGGCAGTATTGAAGACGACACTCGAATGGTTCGACACATCGCCCTTCATCTCGGAGAAGACGACGCCGTCGAAGCCGTCACGGGTGAGCCTTATGCCTTCCTGCATGAAGGATTCCTTCCTCAGGAGCGGATCAAAGACCGCGTCTGTGTAGACGGAGAAGATGTTGTCGAAGTCCTTCTTCACGGGACTTGCCGCCGGATAGTACGTTCTGTCGGGGCCCGTCATGGCGTTGAGGAAGGTATTGACGCTGTTGCGGTCCATTCCCATGAATGGGTCCCGTACGGGGTATTTCTTCGACCCCGTGAGCACGGTGTGTTCGAGTATGTGGAAGACTCCCGTATTATTCCCGGGAGGTGTGAATACGTTGTAGGAGAAGAAGCATTCCTCGTCGTCAGTCGAGAAGAAATAGACTTCGAAGCCCGTCCTGTCGTGGCGGAAGAGGTAGCCCGTACCGTTGTAGTCGGGGCACTCCCTCACGTCGACTAGTGTGAATGATGAGTAGCTTTTGCCTGCTGTCAGAGAAGAATCCATTCTCCCATTATAGCAAGTCTTCTCCTCCGGAACAAAATATATTATCCTTTGTTACATGCTTTACACAGGTCCTCATGTATCTATTTCAGGTTCGGTCGCCCTCGCAGTGGAGAGAGCCCACTCCCTCGGCGCCACGGGATTCGCGATGTTCTCGAAGAACCAGAGAATGTGGAAAAGTCCCGCCCTCAGGGAAGAAGAGATAAACGACTTCAGAAACAATATGAAGAAGTACGGCTATTCACCAGGAGCTGTTCTTCCCCATGCAGGATACCTCATCAACCCTGCAACTCCCGATGAGGAACTCGGGAAGAAGAGCAGAGAGCTCTTCATGCTCGAGATGGAGAGACTCTCGAGGCTCGGGCTGGATGTCATCAACATCCATCCCGGCGCCTACAAGGAGGGAGAGAGAAAGGACGGAATCCTCCGGAGCGCCGGGATGATCGACTCCGTTCTCGAAGCCTTTCCCGGGATGCGCGTCGCCGTCGAGAACACGGCTGGAGCGGGGACGATAATCGGATCGAAGTTCGAGGAACTCGATGAGATCCTCTCCAGCATAAAGAACAGCGACAGAGTCGGCTTCACACTCGACACAGCACACCTCTACGGAGCGGGCTACGATGTGAAGAACGACATCAATGGAATTCTCGATTCCTTCTTCGCCCGTTTCGGCAACAGGCTCTACGGCATGCATCTCAACGACAGCAAGGTGCCGCTTGCATCGAACAAGGACAGACACGACAACCTTGGAAAAGGTCTCATCGGAATCGAGCCCTTCAGGGAGATTGTGAAGAGAAAGGAAGTGCAGAACATACCTCTCATCCTCGAGACACCGGACGAGACGCTCTGGGAGAGCGAGATAAGGGAGCTGTTGAATGTTCAATGACAGTATTACCTGCCGTGTCCTCGGGCACCGCGGAGAGCCGACAAAGGAAATAGAGAATACGGTGCCGTCGTTCCTGAAGGCAATCGAGGACGGAGCCGACGGAGTCGAACTCGATGTGAGGGTGACGACGGACCACAATCTCGTGGTATCTCACGACAACAACCTCAGGCGTGTATACGGCGTGGACATAAAGGTCGAATCCTCCACCCTTCCCGAGCTGAGAGCCGTCGCACCGCAGATAGCAACACTTGATGAGGTATTCGATGCACTCGGACATGTCTACTACGACATCGAGATAAAGGCCGACCAGAGTATAGACTACAAGAAAGAGGTGGTGACGCTGCTATACGAGAAGCTCATGAAAAGACCAGAGCTCTGTGACAGGATAATGGTGTCTTCCTTCAATCCGCTGGCGATGCAGCAGTTTGCACACATCAGTCACAGGAGATTCGAGATGGCCGTAATCTACGACGGACCTCCGACGAGCCTTCCGTCATTCCTGAGACACGGGGAAGGAAGAATCTTCTTCCCGTGCACATACCTCAAACCCAGGTGGGACATTGCGACAAGGGAGAAGAAGCACAGGCGGAAATATGATGTCTGTCCCTGGACTGTCGACAGCGAGGATGCACTGGAGGAGATGATCAGGCTCGATCCTCCGTTCATCATCACGAACGACACCGGGAAGATCGTCAGAATTCTCCGAGAACGTAGGAAAGCGTAAGCCTTATCTGATTCTCGAGGGCTTCCTCCTCATCGGGGGTGTCACCTTCGTTGACGGTGACGTACTGCATCGTCTTGTACTCTTCACTCGTTCCCTTCGTGTTGTCGATTCTCACGACATTCCCCTCTGTCCTGCTGTACCAGAGACCGAGGGTATGTACCCTGTCGACGACTCCTATCCTTACCATGTAGATTACCGCGGTATCGCTGTATTCGGTCCTGAGGTATTCGAGAGCCTCCTCCTCGTCTTCTCCTTCCGCTTCGATTACGGTAATGGGAGAAAGGGAGAGAGAAGAACACATTTCACTGATAATCTGTCTTGCCTCCGTTATGTCCTTCTCGGCGCCGTCATAGCCGTAGAGGAGAAGCGCGACAGCAGCGTCGTCAATGCCGCTCTCCGAGGTGACATCGGAGTACTCCGCAGTGCACGACACTTCCTCCACGAGCTCCTTCATGTGAGAGAGGAGCTCTTCACCCGCAGCTTCATCGATGGAGGAAATGACATCCTCATCGAGTACTACTTTGATTGTGTACGTTCCTTTTCTCAGCGCATAGGCATTCGTCTTGTTGACACTGACAATTCCGCGGCTGTTCGACTTCGCCTTGTACGGAAGGAGGATTATATTCTCCTCCGTGTCGAGGGAGGGATAGGTTATCTCGACGGAAGCGTCCTCAACGGCAGAGTGCATGATTCCCTTGTTGCGCGTGATACTGAAGCCGTCGTTCCAGTCGGTGGCCCTGGTCTTCCCCAGGAATGTGAACTCGATCTGGCTTATGTATTTCTCGATCCTCTCAACGAGAGCCGACGTCGAGTATTCCTCTATGTTCGTCTCCCCTTCGAGAGTTATGGCGACAGCCTCGAGGAGGGCGTCGACAGCCCTGATATCCTGATTGTTCCTGTAGTAATTAAGGCTTTCCTCGACCTTCGCCCTCAGTCTCGATTCCCTCTCGAGGCGCTTTGTGTAATCCTCGCTCCTGGCTTCGTTCAGAATCGACGTGTTCGATACCGTCAGTATGTAGAAATGCCAGACACCGTTGCTGTCCTCTGTGGAATACTCGGCGGAGGTGACAGTACTGAGTTTCTCTATGCTTCCCGTTGTGTAGAGCTCGTGGAAATATTCGTCCTCGTAGTTTATTCCTATCTCGTCACCCATCTGCGAGAGAACGGAGAGAACGGAATTCGTCTTCGCTTCCTCGGGAGTGCTTCCCTCCCCCTCTCCGACGAATACCGTGGAGAATGCGACGTACGGCGGTTCCGTCACCCACGACGGAATGTTAAGAGAATTGGAAAGCGTCGAGCAGGAAACGAGAAGTAAAATGAAAACGGCGGAAAGAATGAACAGCCTTTTCAAAGTCTGCCTCCGAGAGAAAGCGAGAGGTAGTTCGTACCGTCGTAGTTCTTCAGTCCTGCAGAAACGCTGAAGATTCGCGAGAAGTTATATGTCACATCGAATGAAAATGAGGTCGAGAGCGCAGCCTTCTTCCCGTTCACTGCAACACCGAGTGCTGCTTCTCCTCCGAGTGAGAAGTTCTTCACGACGGGAATATCACTCCAGACAGAAGAGAGATGGAAGTCAGAGCGGATTCCGAGAAGAGCTCTTGCGGCTGTGGTTCTTCCCGCCTTCATTACAGAAACTTCGAGAAGAGGAATCACGGGATAGACGAGAGACGAGTAATAAGCGGAAAGAGAAGCACCGAATGACGTAAACGAAAGATTCGAGAACGCACCGAGCCTGAGGGAGAAGTCTCCTTCTCTCTCGATCTTCATTCCCGGCAGCGGGGAGGAAAGGAAGACGGGTGTGAATACGACCGCATTGTCATAGACAGATGACACGGTAAGAAGAGCTTCCGTCTTCCCCGATTCTCCGATAACCCTGTAGTTCTGTCCGAGCTTCGCCCCGGTGAGAGTGACGGACGAAAACGACGAGCGGTAGATGTAGTCCAGCCTCCCGCCTTCCTCGAAGAGTGCATCCTCGTAGTAGAAGAGCGACTCGAGTTCGTCCTCAAGATATTCCTCTCCGACCGTTATGTTCACACTCTTCTCGTTCCAGCTCACCTTCATTGAGATGATGCCGTCGCTCTCACTCAGGTCCGTTATGGTTATATCGAGAGAGTTTCTGTCCCCGACGGCCTTTTCAACGGCTTTTTCGAGCCTCTCCCCGAGCTCCGGAGAGACGTCCTCCGGTATAGTCAGGGAAGCTGACAAAGGCATGAGAAGGATAAGGAGAGAAACAATCAGGATTAATCTTTTCACTTGGGATTATCTTTCACTCCAGTATTCTGCAATTCCTATGCAGAGGTTCATACTGCGGTTCATGGCGTCTACGGCAACCCATTCAGAGCGCGAATGGAGATTGTGGCCGCCCGTGAAGAGGTTCGGAGCGGCAACTCCGGTCTCGGCAAGTCTTGCGCCGTCCGTACCGCCGCGGATGAGTTCATCGTGGAGCTCGAGTCCGAGCTTTTCCGCTGCCGCATAGACTGCTTCCGTCGACGACGGGTCATTCTTATTCACTTCAGCCATGTTACGGTAGGAAATCTTCGTCTCGACTTCGACCCCGGCGCCGTAGGCCTGTCCGACCGTCTTTGCGATAGTCTCCGTATTCGCGATTCTCGCCTCGAACTTCTCCCTGTCGAAGTCCCTTATTATGACCATGAGCTCGGCGTTCTCCGTACCGCCCTTGAAGCTGTACGGGCAGTAGTAGCCGTAGCGGCCGTCGGTTGCCTCGGGGCTTTCCGCCTGGGGAAGCATTGAAACAATCTTCGAACCCACCGTCACTGCATTGACGAGTCTTCCTCTCGCGTCTCCGAGGTGGATTGAAACACCGTGTATTTTAATGAAAACAGATGCTGCGTTGTAGCACTCCGTCTCGAGCTGTCCCTCCGGGCCGCCGTCGACAGTGTAGCAGCAGGTGCTCTTCAGTCTGTCGTAGGGGAAGCGGTCCATGCCGCGTCCCGTCTCCTCGTCGGGAGTGAAGTAGACTTCGATGGAAGGTCTCTTCACTTCGGGATGCGTCGTGAAGTACTTCAGCATCTCCATTATGATTGCAACTCCCGCCTTGTCGTCGGACCCGAGGAGTGTCGTACCGTCACTTGTGATGATTTCTCCGCCCTTGTAGAGAAGAAGATCCCTGTCTGTAGTCTCCGGGTCGAGTACGACGCCGTCGAGGACAATCTTCCCTCCGTCGTAGTTGCTCCAGACCTTCGCCTTTACGCCGTTGCCCTCGCAGTCGGAGGCTGTGTCGACGTGAGCCATGAAGCCTATGGTGCTCTTTCCGCTGTTGCCTTCGAGCTTTCCCATGACGACCTTCTCGTCACCGTAGTAGGTCTCGAGTCCCATTTCCTCAAGTTCCTTCTTCAGCTGAAGGAGCAGTACTTCCTGTCCGGGAGTGGAGGGACGTACGGAGGGGTTGTATGAATCGGACATGGTGTCGTAGACGGTGTACCTAATGAAGCGGCTCTTCAGAGCATCCTTGAAATCTTTCACTGTTTCTTCCTTTCCCTGTGGACGGGAAGGAGGGGAAATTCCCACTCTGCCGCCGGGGAGGCACTCTTCACCCGTCAGACGTCCACTGGTGCCTTTGATTATACCCCGATAGCGGCAGTAGTGAGAATAAAAGAATCATGTTTTCCAGTTATAATTTTTGAGAATGCTCTTGGTGCTGTCGGTTATCTGATAGATGGCGAAGACACCGAGAATCAATGCTGCTACAACCGGAGAGGTGCCCGCAGCCGTCTGCGTTGTTATGACACCCTGTGCGATGGCCCATGCAGCAACGGGCTCCTGTGTGACATTGTCCAGCCAGTCCTTGAATGCGTTCTCGTCTTGCTGGAGATCCTTGTCCGACCACTCGATTATCGTGATGATTGTACTTGCAAGTATTCCGGCCGCAACGGAAACCGCGGTAGCCGCAGATACCTTGCCCCAGAACATGACCTTCGGGATTATGGCATAGACTATGGCCGCCGTGAGAAGTACGACGGACTTCACGGTGAGACTCCTCAGGTCCTTGTAGAACTGCTCCTTGTCGGAGGGACTGATTGCGCGGGCAATCCTCTCCCCTTCCTCCTCGAACTTCTCCTCGATTTCGGAAGCCTTCGCCCTGAGGTCCGTCATCTGCTCCTCTGTGAGGAACTCGGATGCGGCGGAGAGTACGTCCTCGGTATCGGATGCATACTGCGTCTGATAGAGGAAGTTCATGTACGCTTCTCCGTTCTCCTCATCTGCGAGGGCACGTGTTATCTCCTCGCCCGTGAGAGTGCCGTGGGAGGCAATCTCGGATGAGGTGTACTCACCTTCCTTGATGAGTACGCTTCTTACCTCCTCGTAGTACTCATCAATCATTCTCGCGCTCTCGCTCATAAGTACGCTTTTCTTAACCTTCTTCGAAGAGACAAGAGAGGGAGAGCAGGATGAAAAGAGCATCAGGAAAACCAATGCCCAGCCGATTACACTGTTGGTCAGAGTTGATTTCTTCATACGCGTTAACCTCCAAAAGAAACTCCTATATGAACACTGATACGTGATTCTCCGAACTGCGGTACTGCCTTGAGCCTCTCCTCCTTCGTGTCCTCTCCCGCAAGAGAGGAGCGGTATGTGTACTTCACCCTGAAGTAGAACCAGGAGAATCTCTCCTCCCACCCCACGGATCCTTCGGCGGAGAAGAAGGTCTTCTCGTCCGGGGCGTAGAGTCCCCACATCCACCCCGCCTTGACGAGGCTCGCTTCGGCAAAGAACCCGATATCCTCCCAGGGATGGACGGATACCAGAAGCCCCGTCTCGATTACCGAGAGGTCATTACTTTTACTTTTTCCATACCGGACTGGGATTACAATTCTGATGTTTTCTATGTCAACGGCAGCCTCTGCGTCGACTCTGACTCCGTCGCGGAAGAAGGAGTCGAAGGACCTTAAATCGGAGCCGAAAGAGAAGCTCAGGGCACTGAGGGAGAGGGAGAGAAAGAGGATAAAAAAAGTAGTCATGGTTCTTTTCATGACTACAGTCTTTCACAAAAAAAATGGTAAAAGTGGCTAGAAAAGTGACACTTTCGGACTTTTTTCACCACCCGATGGCTGTTTTGAACTCGTTCTCCCTCTTCTTCAGAGTCTTCGATGCTATCTTGGTTTTCGTCTCGTCACCCGTGAGAGATATTATGATTCCGTCGTGCTTGTCGTCGACTTTCCCGAGCGAATACGACTCGATTTCTCCTGTCTGACACGACCAGATCGGCCTGACGCCCCCGAGGTAGCCCTTACGCCTGTAGAAGACAAGCTCCGTTCCCGTCGCGACGAGCGCTCCCTGTACGAGCTCCGTCTCGTTACTGGAGACGATTGCGCCCTTTATGAAGAAGAAGGATTCGTCCCCCCTCGTCTTTTTAATCATCTTCTCCGTTATGACCCAGTTGCATACGTACCAGATGACCGTCACGAGGATGATAAGAGGTATCATCCATATATGTACTTCACCCTTGAATGCGGCGAAGTAAGTAAAAACTCCGACAAAGCATACTAAAATGAACAGAATTGGGTCTTTTTTCATGATTTTCTCTCTCTGATTTTCATCATTCTAAAGAATTTTAAATTATTTTTCCGGAAATTTTGACAATTTCGGGCAGAAATTCGCCTTAAGAGATATAGAGCAAAAAAAATCGGAGGAAACCATCAATGAAGAAATTATCACTCGTTTTAATCGTACTGCTCTCTCTTCTTGCACTCGTGTCGTGTGACACACAGGAAGTCGAGAGCGCGACACTCAGAATCGAGATGAACAACTCACGGCGCACCATCGGCCCGGAGGACAGCGAGAATCTCGATATCTACGGCTACAAGGTGATTGCGGTATCGCCGGAGGGTAAGGAGTCGGAACCGTACTACACCTACTACTCCTACATCAACCTCGAAGGACTGAGTCTCGGAACCTGGACCATCAAGGTCTACGGCTTCAACAGCGAGAGGAAGGATCTCTCGTACGGTCAGGGCGAGATTTCACTGATTTCGGGAAAGAACACCCTCTCGGTGGATCTCATCGACCTCGTGGGAGAGGGAGATTTATCGGTCACACTCGACTGGAGCGCCTCGGGACTCGAGAACGTCGCTACTGTCAAGACGGTCTTCAAGGACCAGGGCGGAAAGGAGATAACCCTCACTCCGTCCACTCCCGTGGGCTACCAGAGCACCATCATCCACACGAATCTCCCCGCAGGCTCGTACACACTGCAGGTCGAGCTCCTCGACAGGGACGGCAACAAGCTCCAGGGACTTACGGAAGCCGTGAGAATCTCGAACGGCGCAGAATCGAAGGCCGACCTGAAGTTCCTGAACACCTCATCCGGTGACGGAGCATCCTCCGCCACGGTGACAATCAGCGACCGCACCTCGACTCCCGTCGAAGTCTCTATAACCGGTGTCGAGACACTCATCGAAGCCGGCAAGGCGTTCACGGCATCAATCTCCGTTCCCGCGAACTCCGCGGTAAAGGAGAAGGACATCAACGCCGTCTGGCACCTGGATGGAAAGGAGATGGGAAAGGGAACGCAGTTCACCTTCCCCAACGGCGTCAGCGCAGGCTGGCACAGGATAGACGTCGTGACAAGCACGGGAGAGGCTGGCTCACTGGGCTCGAGTTCGATAACCTTCCAGGCTGCCTCGTCAACAAGCCCCGGAGACCCCTACCAGAAGATAACCATAACGAGCGGAGAGCAGTTCACACTCGGCACCGACACCGTGATGCACTTTCTCCCGAACAACTATCTTCTCGTCGCAAGCAACCAGTACAGGACAATACAGCTACTCGACATAACTGCAGCCTCCACAAGGCTATGCGCAGAATATACGTACGACGAACTCAAGATCGGCGACTACAGGGTCGTTGACTTCGCGACAAGCGGCACGAAGTACGACTCGTACTACTCGGTAATCTTCGTCTGCAACTCCTCTTCGAGCTGCAAGGCAGTGAATCTGATGGTATCGAAGACCCAGATAACCTATACCGACGAAGCGACTGAATACGACAAGCGGGCGACGACGGACAAGGCGTGCCAGTTCGTCAACATAACGGAGGCCAACAACTTCCTCGTCGCGACAATCCAGAACACGACCCGCACGAGGATGGGGTATGTCGCATTCAACATCAATCCCGGGAAGGGCAAGATGGTCAACAGGGATGACAAGTACATAATGAATCCGGACATAGACTTCTGCTATTCGGGCTTCAAGAACATCTCGTCCCTGCCCGAATCCGGATACTTCGTAGTCATCTCCGGACAGAAGGGAAAGGTCATCAAGTGCCAGTTGAAGGACTCAACGGAGTATGCCGCGATGACCGAATATCATCTGTGGACAAGTTATGACGACTATGTGGATTCACTGGACAAGAAGACGCCGGTGGACGATTTCAAGGACGGCTTCGACTGCGGATTCCTGACAAGCGACGGTCAGTTCGCATTCGTCGTCTCGACTGAGGGAATCTACTACTACAAGCGTAACTCCAACATATTCTACGAATACGAGTACTACCTCACAGAGCCTTATACCGAGGGAAGCATAGGAGCCGTGAAGATGTGCCGGGATGTGAAGTACGGCTACATGATCGACAACACGAACAGGTCACTCGTCACCCTCACGCCGACGGAGGACGACGGATGCTACGTCCTGAAGAAGGGAACCTCGATTCCTCTCGACAGCGGAAGCTACAACGAGATTGACATCTCGAAGGACGGCAAATACCTTGTGGTGTACAACGCCGATGACTGCACGGCAGCGCACATCATCAAAGCATCAAGATAGTAAAAGAACAATGTGCTTATCCCTTTGTAACAGAAGGGATAAAGCACATTATGCACGCTTTGTGAGCAGTCCTGTTCATCTCTCGAACGGGTTCTCTCCCGGGTACGGGAGGCTCTTCGGCTGGTTGCAGGAAATATCCTTCACGCCGAAATACCTGAGAACCTCAAAGATGTACTTTCCGCAGTGGGAGAATGCGACTGCTCCGTGATGCGGGTAGCGCTTCTCGATGAGTACATGGCGGTAGAACCTTCCCATCTCGGGGATAGCGAATATTCCGATTCCGCCGAAGGAGCGTGTTGCTACGGGAAGTACTTCACCCTCCGCGACGTAGGACCTGAGAGTTCCCTCGCTGTCGCACTGGAGGCGGTAGAACGTAATCTCGGAGGGAGCGATGTCGCCCTCGAGCGTTCCTCTCGTGAAGTCCGGTTTTCCGCCGTTCTCGAGAAGTCTGTTCTGGATGAGCTGGTACTTGACTGCCCTGTCGGAGCACATCTTGCAGGACGGGGTGTTGCCGCAGTGGAAGCCCATGAACGTATCGGTGAGGGAGTAGTTGAACTTACCCGCGATGTCCTCGTCGTAGATGTACTTCGGAACGGAGTTGTTGATATCCAGTAGCGTTACTGCATCTTCCGTCACGCATGCACCGATGTACTCCGAGAGTACTCCGTAGATGTCGACTTCGCAGCCCACGGGAATACCGCGTGATGCGAGGCGTGAGTTGACATAGCAGGGTTCGAAGCCGAACTCCGAGGGGAACGAGGGCCAGCACTTGTCGGCAAAGGCCACGTACTTTCTGTCTCCCCTGTGGTTCTCGGCCCAGTCGAGAAGCGTAAGCTCGAACTGAGCCATTCTCTCCAGGAGGTCGGGATAGTTGTTTCCCGTCTTACCGAGTTCTGTCGTCATGTCCTCAACGACTGCTGGAATACGCTTGTCCCCCTTGTGCTCCCTGTAGGAGACAAGAAGGTCGAGTTCTGAGTTCTCCTCGACTTCGACACCGA
This sequence comes from Acutalibacteraceae bacterium, assembly GCA_963626075.1. Classification (GTDB taxonomy): domain Bacteria; phylum Spirochaetota; class Spirochaetia; order Sphaerochaetales; family Sphaerochaetaceae; genus Ornithospirochaeta. Next base: position 585 of record CAVFVX010000023.1, on the reverse strand, counting down.
GTTCGTAAAGTCCCCTGATAGGTGCGTTGCATGCAAAGAAGTCCTGGGGACGCGGGCCGAACGTGATGATCTTGAGATTCTCCAGTCCGATGATTGCCCTCGCAACGGGAACGAAGTCCTTAATCATGGAAGCAATGTCTTCAGCAGTTCCCACGGGGTAGGACGGAATGTATGCCCTGAGGTGCCTCATTCCGAGGTTGTAGGAGCAGTTCAGCATACCGCAGTATGCGTCACCTCTGCCGTTTATCATGTCACCGTCACCTTCAGCTGCGGCAACGTACATGACGGGGCCGTCGAACTTCTTGCAAATCAGTGTTTCCGGTGTCTCGGGACCGAAGTTGCCGAGGAAGACAACAAGGGCGTTGCAGCCCGCCTTTCTCACGTCGTCGAGAGCCCTGTCGACATCCTTCTCGTTCTCGACAGTGACGGGAGAGTTGTAGAGCCCTTCACCGTACACCTTTGCGATTCTGTTTCTTCTCTCTGTACTGAGAGCAATCGGAAAGCAGTCACGGGAGACTGCAATTATACCTAACTTTACATCAGGAATGTTTTTCATTGTTAAAACCTTTGTTTGCGGAAACCCCG
>CAVFVX010000022.1:18490-24104 GCA_963626075.1 Acutalibacteraceae bacterium | reverse complement strand
CGGTTACTGACGGATGGGGCCGTCAGGCCGTCACATACCCCGTGGGTGGGTTGATACACACTCATCATGAAACACCTCCTTTTCTTCAGTTTTCACGTCCAATCAAGAGGTAACACCTCCGATATCCGATTTCTCAAACACCGGGGGCCAACCGTCCACCGTACACGGGTGTACCTGTAGTGAAGCTTAACACATCAAAAAAGGGTAAAAGTGGCCAGAAAAGTGACACTTTTGAAAAATCTTTTTCTTTTTGTTGCTCGTACGTGCAATTAATCGAAAAGATTCTGTTTTCAGATAGAGTTATGTCTGAAGATGCTGTATACTCGTTTCAAAACACGGAGGAACTTATGAATCTTATAGTAACAAAGGATTATCGTGAAATGAGTCAGAAGGGAGCTGAAATCATCAGGGATCTTCTGAAGACAAGGAAGAATGCAGTGCTCGGGCTCGCAACGGGAAGCACGCCGGTAGGCATGTACAGGGAACTCGTGAGAATGAACAGGGAAGGGGAAGTGTCCTTCAGAGATGTCACTACAGTGAACCTCGACGAGTATTACCCGATAAAGGCCGACAATGACCAGTCCTACCGCTACTTCATGAACGACAATCTCTTCAATGACATAGATATCGACATCGAGCGCACCCACGTCCTCAACGGAGAGGCTGAAGATACCGATAAGGAATGCGCGGACTACGAGAAGCTCATAAAGGACCTCGGCGGGATCGACCTGCAGGTGCTCGGAATCGGCAGAAACGGTCACATCGGCTTCAATGAGCCCGGCGACAGACTCTATCCGAGAACTCACAAGACCGCGCTGACGCAGAATACGATTGATGCCAACAGCCGCTTCTTCGCTTCCCCTGACGACGTTCCCCGCTATTCCCTGACAATGGGAATGGGAACAATCCTGAACGCGAAGAGGATTCTCATCCTTGCCTCCGGTAAGGAGAAGGCTGATGCCATAAAGGAAATGCTTTCGGATACAATCGACACGAAGTGTCCGGCAACGCTGCTCTCTCTCCACAATGACGTTACGGTCATCGTGACAGAGGATGTTCTTGCATAACAACTGCATCTCCCGCTTGACGGCGGGAGTTTTAGGAGATGTTGAATGAAGATTACAAACTGCCGTATTGTCCTGGAGGACAGGGTTATAGAGAAGGGGACAGTCGAAATCGAGAGAGGTCTATTCAAGAGCATAAGTGAAAACTGCGTCGTGGGCTCGGACATAATCGATGCCTCGGGACTTACGCTTGCGCCCGGAATCGTCGACCTCCATACGCACGGCTCGGGAGGCTATGACTTCATGGACGGCGAAGAGGAGGATATCCACGGAGCGGCGAGAGGACTTGCAAGATTCGGTACGACTACCGCGCTTGCGACGACGCTAACATCCTCGGACGAGGAACTCTTCTCCTTCTTCGATAACCTTTCCTCTGCCCAGAAGACGAGAAGGAGCAACGAGGCCAGACTTCCCGGTGCACACCTCGAGGGGCCTTATTTCTCGATGGAGATGAAGGGCGCACAGGACCCGAGGTATATCCGCAACCCGGAGAAATCCCATTACATGAAGGTGATCGAGAAATCGAACGGGAATATAAGACGCTGGTCGGTGGCACCCGAGCTCGAAGGAGCACTTGGCTTCATAAAGGATGTTTCGGATCTGGGCATCATAGTCTCGGGGGGACACACGAAGGCCGACTTCGAGACAATCGGGAAGGCCGTCGACAACGGCATGACGATGCTCACACACTACTACTCGGCTATGTCGAGCATGACGAAGCACCATTCCTGGAAGGTTCTCGGAGCAACCGAGGCGGGCTTCTACTTCGACGAGCTGACTGTCGAGCTGATCAGTGACGGCTGTCATCTTCCTCCCGACCTTCTGAAGCTCATCTTCAAGCTCAAGAACCACGATAAGATCATCTCGATTTCAGACTCGATGAGAGGTGCGGGCTTCACTTCCGGCCCCTCTATTCTCGGTCCGAAGAACAACGGAACGGACGTAATCATCCAGGACGGAGTTGCGTACCTGAAGGATCTCAGCTGCTTTGCGGGTAGCATCGCAACGGGTATAAGAATCGTGAAGACCCTCAGGACTCTTGCGGGGCTCGACCTCGTCGAAACCTTCAGAACGGCTTCCCTCAATCCTTCGAAGCTTCTGAAGCTTGAAGACAGTATCGGTTCCGTGAAGGAAGGAAAGTGTGCTGATTTCATTCTCTTCGACAGCGAATATAACCTCAGGGATGTATATATCGCAGGCGAAAGGGTCGCAGACTGAAATCGGTAATGGAATTTAGACGGAAAATCGTGTAGAGTAGTGGCAGTCGGATTCAGGGGGCCGGAGAAGTGAATATGAGAAATAGAGCCGTAGCGGCAGTACTGCTTCTCCTTCTTGTCCTCCCGCTTTCCGCTGCTTCTCTCTTCAATGAATACATATCGGGTGTGGGAACGGGGCCGAACAGGATAGCACAGGGGCTTCTGCCGCTGACTTTCACGGTGTCGAAGAACGCACGATTGCAGATACTCGGAGAAGATGACGACAAGGCGTCACTTAATTTCTCGATGAGCTACGGCCTCTCGCAGGCTTCAGATTATTTTTACCAGTTCGACAGAGAAACCGGAGTACCTTTTAATGGCTGGCTCAACAACGGAGAGACGTATTCGGGTGATAGTAGTGCAACCTATTACAATCCGACTGGAACGCTCTCACTCAGTCTCTCACAGAAGCTTGACGACTGGACGTATTCGGTGTCTATTTCATCCAGGTATACCAATTCCCAGGAGGGGCTTGGTTACTCTTCAGAAGAAAAACAGGGAAGTCAGAATCTGACTTTTTCCAAGTACGATCCAGAGACAAACAAGTGGACGCAGAAATACACGACGAAGGACTCCGTCTACGCCTATCCCTGGCTTTACGGGAACAGAACCAATCTCAATAACTGGCTCTCGCTTTCCGCATCGAGGTACATCTATACCTTCACGAACCTCGATTCATTCTATATGTCCCTCTCCTTCGAGGCGGGGCCGAAGTGGATGCTCAACACCGTCTCCAACGACGGCATCACGCTTTCCGACTACTACCGCGTAAGTGCATATTCGTCACAGAGCATGACGCTCAAGGACGAGACACAGTCTATTTCCCTGAGGTGGCTGAGAATCAGTCTCTCGCACTCGAACAGCCTCTCATACACCTTCGGCAGCATCGTCCCTCAGAACAAGCTCAACACGTACCGCCTCGGCGGTTCGCTTTCGGACTCCGTCACGCTGAGCTTTGCAGGTCCGCAGATGTTCTCCTCCGACACGACTCTCTCGATGTCCCTCAATTACTCGAATGCTCTCTACTTCGGACACTTCGAGAACGTGAAGGACAGTCTCATATTCGGTATGGCGTATGCAAGTACGCTTTCGTGCAACTTCAATGTCACACTCTTCGGCATCGTGACATTCAATTACAATATCTACTACTACTTCGCCGACGGCTACTCGGGAACACTGGGTCTGAGGGGAAGCGGAGAAGTCGGTATGTCGTTCAATCTGTAGGGGAGGTGAAGGAAATGAAAAGATTAACCTGTGTTCTCATTCTTGTTTCCGTTCTGTTCTCCCTCGGGGCGATTTCCTTCACGTCGTCTATCACCTCGACGGACGGAGACCTCAGGTTCGGCCACGGCTTCTTCCCCGTAAGCGGCGAATTCAACTATATCTATAACATTCCCGATTTCTTCGACGATGTGACGGGAGCCGTGAGACTGGATTTCAATTCAGGACTCAAACACAGGCTTCTTCTGCAGAATCCATCTACTGGAGAGCATATCGACAGAGGTACGAATCCGTACATCGATGACAATGCACGCTACTACCAGGTACACTTCATCTATGCGTCCCTGGACTTCGTTCTCGGACTCTGGAATGTGGATTATCTTTCCACTCCCGTATTCTCGGTAGTTCTCTCCTTTGTCGGCGACTACGAGAACGCCTATGAGAGAATAGGGTGGATGAACGGTGACGGGGACGAGTCTACGTTCTATTATCCCGACAGGTTTGAGCGATACAGAGATTCGTACTCCGGAGTTCTTGAACTCGGACATGACAGTGTGACGGGATACAGACAGCTCTCCCATACCGGCATCAGGGCGGGAGTGGAGTTCAACTACACCGAGGAGACGAGGATGACAAAGGACGGAATCTGGGCCGAGGCCGGAGTGAAGTACATGCCGTCCTGGGCACTCTTCCACGACAAGAACGGTTCGTCGTACTTCATGATAGACGGAACAGCTGGTGCCGCATACACCATTCTCAATGTAAGCCAGTTCTCCCTTTCCACCTCCAGCGAGGAAGTCCTGAAGATGTTCACCCTTACGGCGGAGACGGAGTTCAACGCACGCTTCGTCTACGGGAAGGGAATACCGCAGTACGCTCTCGAGAGAAGCGTATGGGGAAGTCATAACGCCAATACCCTCTTCAACGTGGCGAACACGACGTCGCTGACACTCAGGGGACCGCAGCTTACGGAAGATATCTATCCATCCATATCCCTAGTAAGCGACATGTCTCTCGCTCTTGGGCCGGTTGCAAACGGGAAGGGAAGGCTTGCCTGTTTTGCTGGAAGCATATCGCTGAGGGCCGAGGCGGACATCTACGACACACTCTACCTCTACGCTGAATGCGGATGGGTATATGCTTCGATATTCGAAAAGGACAGGGGATTCAGATATTCCTTCGGAGTGAGGCTCGGAATATGAGAAGAAAAGCTGCTGTACTGTTCATGTTGATCCTTTTTATCGTTCCGCTTTTTCCGGCCGGGATTCCGAAGACGAACAGAAGAACGTTCTACCTGAGGGGAACACTTTCTCCCTCGTATGCTACGGAGAAGGTCTACTCGTATCCCGCGAAGAACGGAAACATCCATGCTCTTCTCGGAGTAGATATCGCCGCAGACATATACAAGAACGATGAGAGTGCGAAGACGGGACTCAGCACAGATATCTACGTCTCGTACCCGCTTCTCTCGAAGAAGTACGTCAACTTCGCCGAAGAGGATGTTTCCTCAGGGAAACCCGTCCTCCACGCTTCCGTCGGTGCAGTCTTCCGCTGTACGCCTTCCGATTATCTTGACGCTTCGATTGCCCTTCGCCTCGGTGTCCTCAGCTACGACGCCTTCACAGAGGGGATAATCGTCACGGCGACAGTCGAGCCCAGAATAGACTATTTCCTCTCCGACAGCATGTTCATTACAGGTGCCATTTCTGTTACGAACGGGTTTATAAAGTTCACTCCGGGTCATGCGGAGACATGGTATGAAAACAACTACACGAGTGTCATATGCCGCATTGAACTCGGCATGGGCTGGAAGATAGGAGGAGACAGAAAGCGATGAAAAGGATAACAACACTCTTTACGGTACTTGCTCTTGCTCTTGTTTCACTCTCCGCGAGGCCTCAGTTCTATTTCGGCACCGGGGCGGAGTGGGGAAGACTCTATCCCTCCGGGAGTATGAAGGCCGATCTCAGTGGGAACGGGCGTTACGGAGACAATGTCTACTATCTCTCGTACATAGTTCCCGGAGCGGAGCTTACCTTCAATCCCTATGCGGACTTTCCTCTCGGAATAACG
>CAVFVX010000022.1:0-18123 GCA_963626075.1 Acutalibacteraceae bacterium | reverse complement strand
TTGAAAAAGGAATAACCGGTTTCTTCGATGCCGACGGCTACTCGGTGACGATTGCCGCGACAATCGGAATCGTCTTCACATTTCTTCAGTCAAATCAGTTCATGAGGTAAGCATGCTTCTTTTCGATATCCTGGACAAACTTGAGAACTACACATCAGTCATTCCATATATGGACAGAATAATAGACGTTATGGATCATTCGAAGCCGTACGACGACGGCCCGGGGGAATATGACCTCACGAAGAACGGTGACAGGAAGTACTATGTCTCGGCACACCTTTCAAGCACCTCGGGCTTCGAAGGCGACAACTGGGATGGGCACCTCGTCATGGAGATATGCCTCGAGGGCGACGAGATAGTCTCCGTCGACGGCTCCGTCTTCCGCCTGGCTCCGGGAAGATTCCTCGTATACGACGGCGGGGCGAAAATAAAGAGAGGAATCGCTTCCTCTCTTCCCGTTGCATTCAAGACTGTAAGGTTCGTCTTATAGAATTCCGTTGAGCGCTATGTCGTAGACGATGAGTGAATTGGGTTCTATCGTGTCTCCGTCCCCGTCTGCAAGGCCCGAGAGCTCTGGCGGAATGAATGCTCTCACGGCCTGCCCGACCTTCATGGAGGTGACCGCACTCTGCAGTCCGTTCGATACAGTCATCAGACTGATTTCGGTTCCGAACTCGCTGTCGATCATCTCGAGGTCTCCCGAAGCGTAGTCGAGTACATATTCGTTGTAATCCATGAGAACAGTGTCGTACTGCGTCGGAGTTCCTCCGAGCACCTCGTCCTCGTCGAGTACGAGAAGCTGTACGCCGCTTTCGAGAACGGTTACGTCCTCGTTTTCCGCATTCTGAGCGAGGAAGGTTTCTGCCTTCTTTCCGTTCTCCTCCTTCAGGTTCTCGAGACTCTGGTAGTACTCCTCGTTGAGATACATTATATAGAGGTTCACCGCATTGTCGATTTCAGTGTCCGTGAGAGGAGATGTCTCTGAATACAGAGAATCGAGCATACCCGTCATGAAGGACATTATCTCGATGTCGACACCGCCCGAGATGAGATCGGAGACAATCGAGAAGCCGTAGGCGTATGAGAAGAGTCCCTTGAGGTCCTCCGGTTCGGAGAGGGAGGTAAGCTCCTCGAGTGTAACGGGACGCTCTCCCTTGTCGAATGAGATACCGAGACTGTAGTACTCCGCGACATAGTCGTTGACTGCATCCTGAAGAGAGGAGTAGGAGAGGAATCTCGGTGATGCGGAATTGAGGGAAGCGTCGTAGAGGCCGAGAGCGAAGTAGGAGGCGATGATGGATACTCCGCTGTTTTTGAGATCGTTCATGTTCTTCACACCGTATGCATAGTTGAAGCCGTTTACGATGTTACCCATGTCGCCTTTTTCTATGAGAGTAACGGGGACAGTCTCCTCAGGCTGGAGGGTAATCTCTTCCTTCCCGGTGTCGGTGACGATGCTGACGACTACCGTCTCTTCCTCTTTCGCTGTTTCCGTTTCTGCTGCGGAGACAGGTGCCGTCTCCTCTTTTATTACGGGTTCCTCCGTTTTTACTTCCGTTGTCTCCGTCTTTTTTTCTTCCTCTGGTGCTGGTTCCGGCTGGACTGCGTTCCCGGGAGCAGTGACGCTCTCGCTCTGTGTTTCAGAAACGGGTACTGTTTCCACTGACGGCTCTTCAGATGCCGGAAGAACCGTTACTTCGGTCTGTGTATTTTCGGGAGTGACCTCCGTTACTATCTTCTTGCCGTCGGCACGGTAGACTACGGTCCTGGGACCGGTGGCCTCTGTCGTGGCACATGAGAAGAGTACTGCTGTGAGAGCAAGAACAAGGAAAATCTTAAGGCGTGTCATGTTTCCTCCATTAGAAATCCCCCCGATTGTAACATAGAGCGGGGGGATGGTGTACTGAATATTTCAGTCTCAGTCTTTCTTCAGAAGTTCCTTGATATCTCTCAGGAGCTGTACTTCCTCGCTGACCTTGACACCTTCGGCAGCCTTTTTGGCTTCTTCCTGTGCCTTTGCAGCCTCTGCGGCCTTTGCGGCTTCCGCTTCTGCAGCAGCCTTCTTTGCATTCTCCTCCGCATGTGCCGCATCCTTCATTCTGTTGACGCCTCTGATGACCGTGAAGAGAACGAGAGCCGTGAGCAGGAACTGGATGATTGTCTGCAGCACGACGCCGTAGCGGATTGCAACTTCCGATGTTGTCTCGGTTGCAGCCTGCAGGACGATCTTGAGCTCTGCGAAATCGATCTTTCCGATCAACAGCCCGATGACGGGGTTGATGATGTCCGTAACGACGGAATTGACGATTGAAGTGAATGCACCGCCGACCACGATACCGACAGCCATGTCGATGACGTTGCCGCGCATGACGAATTTCTTGAATTCAGAAAAGAACGTAGAATCTTTCTTTGCCATAATTTTATATCTCCGATGCGCAATTCTATATGATTTATGTTTCTTTGTTAATAGAAAAGAGGCACTGCTTCGTGCGGTGCCTCTGTGGATTTTCCCTGACTGCGGAATCACTCGTTGACTGTAGTCTCTGTAGTCGCTTCTGCAGCTGCAGCCTCTCCGATTCCCTTGAGGTAGATGCGGAATACGAGAAGCGAGTTGGGCTCGATGGAGCTTGTGCCGCTCTCTCCGTAGCCGTAATCGGGATGGATGTAGGCATAGGCCTCCTGGCCGACCTTCATGTTGGTGACTGCCTCAACGAAGCCCGGAATGAGGGATTCGAGATCGAAGGATACGTCCGTGCCGCTGTCCATCTGTGTGCCGTCGAGAAGGAAGAGGTCGTAGTCGACGATGACTGTGTCGGTCTCGACGGGTGTTGCGCCGAGTTCCTCGTCCTCGCTGACGATGTCGAGAAGGTCACCCGAAGGAAGAACGATGATTCCCTCGTTTTCCCTGTTCTGCTCGAGGAATTCCTCTGCAGCAGCGAGGTTCTCTTCTGTAACCTGAGCTACGTATTCCTCGTACTCCTGGTTGAGCTTCTCGGCGTATTCGTTGACTGTTGTGTTCATTTCGTCTTCCGTGAGTGAAAGGGGAGAGCCGAGATAGAGAGCCTCTGCAGAACCCTGCTGGAAGGTGTCTGTTGCAAGGTCGAGTCCGTTCATCCAGTAGAGCTGGACTGCGTAGACGAGAGCGTAGGAGTAGGAGAACTGATCGAGGAGCTCCGTCGGAGCCTCGAGGGCAGCAAGTTCCTCTGCTGTCGGTATCGCACCGACTTCTCCCGTCAGGCCTGCGCCGTAGTAGTTGGAGATGTAGTCGTTGATGATTCCGTCCATCTCATCCGTGCTGATGAGGAAGTTACCCGAGAAGTAGTCCATACCGTCAGCGAAACCTCTGAGCCAGTAGGCTCCGTTGATCGATACGCCCTGGCTGAGAAGGGACGATGTGATGAGATAGCCGTATGAATAGCTGAATCTTGACTCGAGGCTGTCGAGGTCGACTGTGCCGTATGCCGGAAGGACCGATGTCTCATTCTCTGCGGGTGCTTCGACTGTGACTGTTTCGATGACTGCCTCCTCAGCTGTCATTTCCTCGAGCTTTTCCTTTGCGCCCGTTGCCATTACGGGGAGGGAAAGAGCAAGAATCAGAACCAGAAATACCGGAAAAAACTTCTTGTTGTGCATTAAAAATGCTCCTTTGTATATTTTGTATTAAATTTAAGTAAGAGACTATTTCTGGTCAACCGATTCTTCCTTCCGGGCGGTGTAGTTTGGGTGAAGTTCCTTTTTTTCATCCCTTGACGCTGGACTCTCTTTCGTCTATGCTGGACCAGTTAATTAACACTTCAAGGAGAAAGACATGTCTAAAGCACATAGAGGAAGCGGCATCAGAGATCAGTTCAACAACGGAAGAGGCGAATGCCCCGTCTGCAAGAGAACTGCAGTGAAGTGCCTCTACGAGAAGGAAATCGACGGCGCAAAGGTCAAGATCTGCAAAGAGTGCAACGCGAAGCTCTCGAAGTAAGTCATGACCCTCTTTTCCAGAAAGAAAGAGCCTGAGGTAAAACAAGAGATGAGGATGCGCTTCAGTGCACCCTCTTTTCTTTTTTATAAGGGTGATGTCATATCTCCATGGACGCTGAAGGATTTCAAAGAATCCTCCGATAGCATCAGAGGAAGAATCGTCATTCTTCATCCCGGAATAAACTGTCTCCTGAGGCCCAGGGAGTGGATGAAGGTCCTCTCTTCGGGCTGGTATCTCATAATATGCGGTGAACCGGATGATGAATACGTGAAGGTCCTGGAGAAGGAAGCGGGTAGAGTCGTCTGCGGCCTTGTCCCGAAAACCCTCTCCGGCGTCAGCGTATGCCGGACAGAGGCGGAAGCGGAGGAAGTGTACCAGTCCCTTCTCGGAGCTTCTCCGAAGGGAGCAGTCACCGTGAACAACACGGAAGGAGAAACCGGATGCTGAGCATGACGGGATACGGCAGCGGCGAGTACCGCAGCCGGGAATACATAATCACAGTAGAAATCAAGAGCTACAACAACCGCTATCTGGATATTTCCCACACGATTGCGCCTTCTCTCTCGTCATACGAGGAGTACATCGACGGCGAGATCAGGAAGGTGTGCCGCCGCGGCCACCTCGATGTCTCTGTCTTCCTGAGGACTCTGATTTCTCACGAGGCTCTTTCCGTCGACAGGAATCTCGTCCTCGAGTACAAGAGGTGCTTCGAGGAGATAGAGTACCTTACGGATGGAAGAGAGCCGACTGTCTTCAACTACGCTTCTCTCGAGGGCGTCATAACTCCCTCGACGACGACAGATGCCTCAATCTACAGGGAAGGCGTGGAGAGTGCTCTTTCGGAGGCTCTCTCCAGGCTGAGAGCGGGCAAGGAAAGAGAAGGCGAAGGAACAAGGAAGGACCTCGAGAAGCTCGGAGATAAATTCGAGGAGAACCTCTCTCTCGTTCTCTCTAAGAGAGCGGAGATGGAGGAATACTTCAAGGGCGTCCTGTTGGAGAAATACGAGGAACTCCTCGGAGAGAAGGGGAAGGACGATCCGAGATTCCTCAGCGAAGTCGCGGCACTCCTTGTCAAGTATTCAATCAACGAGGAATGCTCGAGACTGAAGGTACACATGGAGAGGTACCGGGAACTCCTTTCGTCTGAAGAGCCCGTCGGAAAGGAATTGGATTTCCTCTGCCAGGAGATGAACAGGGAGATAAACACGACGGCATCGAAGAGCCAGATGGTTGAAATAAACCTTGCCGTCGTGAAGATGAAGGATGCCCTTGAGGATATAAGGGAGCAGGTGAGGAACATAGAATGAGAATAGCTGTTTCAAGCAAGTCCGGGTGCGGCAACACGACTGTGTCGACACTCCTCTCGGAAAAGCTCGGTTACCCGATCATCAACTTCACGTTCCGCCAGATGGCAGAGGAGCGCGGAGTCGATTTCTGGACCTTCTGCCGCATGGCCGAGGACGACTACAACATCGACAGGGAACTCGACTCGAGGCAGGTCAGGATGGCGATGGAGAAGGAGAACTGCATTCTCGCTTCGCGTCTTGCCGTATGGATGCTGAAAGATGCGGACCTCAAGGTCTATCTCACGGCATCTCCCGAGACGCGGGCGAAGCGCATACAGAAGAGGGAAGGCGGAAGCCTGGAGCAGAGGATGCAGGAGACCGTGAACCGCGATGCCAGGGACAGCGCAAGATACCGCGTCGTATATGGAATCGACAACTCGCACCCCGAGGAAGTATGCGACATGGTCATCGCTACGGACGATCTCAATCCCGAAGAGATTGTATCCCTCATTCTTGAGAAAATCGCTGAAATAAGGTAACTGTATAGTAACTGTTATCGATAAGGACGAGGCGATGAAGGAAGAAAGGGACGAAGAGAGTATCGTAAGGCGCAACACGAAGCAGAAGACTCTTGTGCTGGAGACGGTGAGGGAGCACACCGACCACCCGACTGCGGAGGACATATATTCCGGCGTCAGGGCGAAGGACGGGAGAGTAAGCAAGGGTACCGTCTACCGTAATCTCAAGGAGCTTTCGCGTACAGGGGAGATCAACCACATAAAGGTTCCCGGTGCCGACAGATATGACCTGAGAACCGACCTCCATTACCATATCATGTGCGTCCACTGCCTTTCCGTCACCGATGTTCCCGTGGAATACGAGAGTGCACTCGATACCCTTGCAGGGAAAGCCACCGGATATTCCGTCTACCGCCACCGTACGGTCTTCGAGGGCGTCTGCCCCGAATGCCTTTCGAGAGGCTTGAAGTAAAACTTCATTTTCTCTAATATAGTAAGACAGCTGATTCAAGGAGATACTGCTTTGAGCATTCCACTTAATAAATTAATCGACAAGGACGTCAACGTCTACGAGATGACATGCGTTGCCATCAAGGAAGCAAATATCTACACCGCAACCGACAAGAGGAAGGAAATCGAGAGCGAAGGCAACAAGGTTGTCTCCGTCGTCCTCGAACGTGCCCTCAACGATGAAATCGTCTACGAAGGTGGAGAGAAGAGCAGAAAGTAAGGACAGGGCCGTCGTACTCTTCGGCCCCACAGCGGTCGGAAAGACGGGCCTGACAGAGGAGCTCTTCAGCCGCGGCTACGAGATAATCAATGCAGACTCCATACAGGTCTACAGAGGACTCTCGATAGCATCCGCAAAGCCCGACGAGGCGCTCAGAAGAAAAATAAGACATCATCTGGTTGATATCCGGAATCCCTGGGAGGAGTATACTTCCGGGGAGTTCTGTCATGATACCGATTCCCTCATCAGAGAGATAAACGACCGCGGCAGCATCCCGCTCATCACGGGTGGTACGGCGTACTACTTCAAGATGCTCCTCTACGGGAGGGGAACGACTCCTCAGGCCGACGATGAAATCAGACGTAAGGTTCAGAATCTCCTTAGTGAGAAAGGAGGGGACTGGCTCTACGGAGAACTCGGGAGAGTCGACCCCGTCTCGAAGGAGAGAATCAACCGTAACGATATATACCGTATAACGCGCGCCCTTGAAGTTTATTATCAGACGGGGCGTCCGCTCTCGTCATTCCCCGTCGGGACGACACTCAGAGACGATGTCGACTTCACTGTAATCGGACTCGAGAGAGATAAGGACGAACTGAAAGAGAGGATAGACGAACGCGTCGAAATCATGTTCCGCGAGGGAGCGGCGGCGGAGATGCGCTCGCTTCTTGAGAACGGGGCTCAGAAGTCATGGCCGGGTATGGAGGCCATAGGCTACAGGGAGTGGTTCGATGCCCTGGAGAGCGGCGAGTATTCCCTCAGAGGCATCAGGGAGAGCATAAAGCGCAACTCCGTGAAGTACGCAAAGCGTCAGATGACCTTCTTTAAATCCTTCGAAAGCGTGAACTGGTTCAATCCGTCAGATACCGACGGTATCAGGAGACTGCTCGAGAGCCGTGGTCTTGTAGGGAATGTAGAGAACGTCCAGTAACGTATCATCAGAGAACGATGATGACGTACACTGCCACCAGCCCCTGCTGTTCCATTCGAATACGAAGGTCTCGCTGATGGAGTAGACGTAGATACGTGCATATCCGTCTTCTTCCGGGTATCCCTCGTCCTCCTCATCGCTGAAGGCATATGGCGTGTACCACCTCAGGACAGCCGTATATGTATTGTCACCCTCGTCTTCGATGCTTTCGATTACCGCTCCGTATACGAAACTCTCGCTGTCTATTGCACTCTCTCCGGAAGAGAGCCAGTCGTCGACGCTCACGACCACGTTGAGGCCTTCGTAGGCATAACGTGTCTTACTTGTCACATAGAGTGACGTGACTTCGCTGTACTGGGCGGCATTCCCCTTGAAGCCTTCGTTTATTCCCGTTGCGTCGAGGCTGTTCTGACAGGAAATCGTGTACTCGATGATTTCTGTCGGTGTCATGTCCTTCGTCACGGGTGCCTTGAATTTCTGATAGAGGAAGTTTCCGATGAAATAACCTGCGAGAGCGACAATGAGGATTATCACAATGGTGACGAGTCCCTTCTCCCTGATGAGACGGTTTCTGCCGCTTCTGTGTGACTTCCTTTCATTGAGCTTTCTGAAGCCTTCCGATTCCTCCGCGGTCTTTATGTCGAAGATTCTGTCGGCGTCGGAGCGGGAGGGGAGAACCCACTCAAGCTTCTTCGTTTCGTCGAGGAACCATCCCAGAGGATATGTAACGCCCTTGTTGAGGCAGAGCTTCCTCTGGTCCTTCTCCTTCATATCGAGTGTTTTCATTATGAAGGAAGTCACGGGGCTTTCTGCCGTATAGAGTGACAATGGGTAGGGATGGAAGCCGGAGCCCCTGACGGATGAATCCTCGTATGGAAGTCTTCCGGAAACTGACAGGTACAGAAGCTCCGCCATCTCGAGCGTGAGCGTGTAGCCTGTTTCCCTGTCGGGAGCGATGAGACTTCTCACGTCCCTGTCCATTTCCTCGGGAGTGCGGGAGAGCGTGAGAACGGATCCCGCATCGGAGGGGAGTATGACGACGTTGTCTTTTCCTTCGATGTATATTCTGTAGAGCGGCATGACGCCCGTGAGGAGATCAAGGTCGACGGGGGAGAGTGTGCTGAGCCCCAGAGCGAGCTTTCTCACGATTTCCAGCGCTCTGTCCCTGTATGGGCCCGCTATCTCCCTTATATCGGATAGGCCTACGGGAGGAAGGAGAATGTACTGACCGTCCGTATCCTTTGTGATTCCGTACCAGGGGAAGGGCTTTATGCCGTCGTTCGTGACGAGGATGCCGTCCTTGCGTACGCTCTGGAGTATGTGCTGGGGAATCTCATAGCCGTCGATTCCGAAACTGAGAGCCGTGTATTCGCTCTCTCCGACCTTTATTTTACGGAATTCACTCATTTTCTCTTCCACATCACGGCATGTGCCGTCGTCTTTCCCTTTTCGCTTTCTTCGAGAATCCATTCTCCGCTTCTGACTCTGTCTACTGCATCCACAGCGCCGCGCGCACAGAGATAAGTCAGATGGCGGTTCATGGTGTCGAGGACGTTCTCTCCGTTTTGAAGAGCTGCGGTTCCTCTCTCAAGCCACTCGTCAGCCTCCTCGATTCTAGTGCATGCGGGGCTGAAGTTTGTGGAGATTATGAAGAGAGTCTCTGAAGTTGAATTCTCTTTGAGAAAGGACGCAAGGCCGCGGCTTTCCCTTGCCGTTCTTATGTCTGTATAGATAATCGCAAAGGGAGCCCTTTTATTTATGAACGGAATGAGGATTTCCGCTCCTGCTTCCTCCTCTGCGTAATACTCGGCCCTCTTTGCTCCGAGTGTAATCAGCCCGAGTTCCCTGTTCTCCTCGCCCTCGAAGAAGCAGAAGTCACTGTCGCTCTCGAGACGCCCCGAGTGGATGGGGGAGAGTATGATGACTCTGTCTGGACTGCCGAAGTGGGAGAATGCCCTTTTCAGAAGAGGGGATGCAAGGGAAAGAGCCATGTGCGGGACGATGATTACCGACGCCGCATCCTTTATATCGTCGACTCTCGTCAGTTCTTCAATCCGGGTTCTGTCAGAGGGGTAATATATTCCTTCGTGGTATTTAAGTTTCATGATTCTTCTCCAAGGAGTTTCTTCACTCTCTTCTCGTCGAGTTCGACAGTGAGGTTCTTCTCCTGTGTCGGGATGATGAGTCCCGTCTTCGCTCCCTTTATTCTCTTGAGGTATTTCACAGGTGTGTAATAGAGGTCCGCCCTGTTGTTCTTTCTCGCCTTGGAGAAGAAGACCGCGAGGTATCCTCCGTCAAGGAGAATGTTCAGGGGGACCGTCCTGTTCTTCTGGGCCTTTATGATGACGTATCCTCCCGCAAAGTCCCTCGTATGCATCCATATGTCGCTTCCGCGGGTGGCGGAGCGAAGAATCTGGTCGTTCTCTTTGGCGTTTCTTCCGACAATGATGAGCCAGTCACCGTCCTTTATGTAGAGGCCCGGTCTTCCGGCCTGGAGTTTCTCGTCCTTTCCCGTCTCACCGCTGAGTTCCTTCTTCAGTTTATCAAGCGGAGTACCGGGGGAGAGAAGAGAAGCGTATTTCTCCTCCGTCTCCCTTCTTTCTCTCTCGATTTTCTCAAGTTCCTCGAGGGCGAGTGTATATGTCGTCCTGTCCTTCTTGTACTGCTCGTAGAGCCTCTCGAGATTCCCGCGCGCATCGAGCTTCTCGCTGAGGGCTATCGTCGTGTCAGAGTCCCTCTCCCAGTCGTGGACGGTTATTTCGCTCATTCCCTTCTTTATCAGGTGAAGCGATGAGGAAAGAAGGTCTGCAAGGTGCTTTTCTTCCTCGTAGTCCTTTGTGCGGGTGCATCTCTCCTCTGTCTTCCTTTTTCTCTCGTCGAGTTCGAGGAGTTCCCTGCTCTGTTTTTCCTTCAGGAGCGTGACGTATTCGTCCCGCTTCTCCTCCCTGCCGGAGTTCTCTTCTTCTCTGTCTATTGTCTCGTTGAATGTGTCCGTCGACCACGGCCTTACCTCGAAGTGCCTGGGGCCCTCGTCAGCTCTTTCTTCGATTATGAGCTTTCCGCCCTTCGTCTCTCCGCGCCCGGGGCGCCGGAAGAGGAGCTCGAGAATCGTGTCGTCCTCGCTGAGGGCAATGACGTTGGCTCCCGGCCCGGAGTAGAGTCTGAAGAGAAGCTTCATCTTTTCCGACGGTGACTCGAGGAAGAGAATGAATGCCCTGTCGAATGGGAGCTGTCTGACTTCTGTTATCTTCTTCCCCTTGACGTGTGCCTTGAGATACTGCGTGAAGCGCTGCATCGAGGAGCTCTTCTTTCTCATATGGTCCGTCAGACAGAAACGGGAGTGCGGAGTCGCAATCTCTGCGTATGCGTAGTACGCCTTCTTCTCCTTCGAGAAGAGCGAGAGCGTGAAGGAGTGGAAGCTGTGTTCGGTTATTTCCTGGATGTAGCTGTTCTCCAGATCCGCTTCCTTGAGTATGAGTTCCAGTTCCTTCCAGTTCAGTGACATTTCTTTCCTCTGAGGGCGGTATCGAGTTCTCCGAGGAGATAGAACGATCCCGTTGCCGTAATCAGTCCGCCTTCCTCAGTAAGGGCAAGAGCTCTCTTAATTACATCCTCATGATTTAAGATAATCTCAATTTTACTTTCCGGAAACATCTCCACGGCGTCTTTGTAGATTTTCTCCGGGTACGATTTCTTCCAGGAACCCGTGGAGGTGACTATGACACAGTCGAAGAGGGAAACGAGAACTGAAAGCATACCTCGCCAGTTCTTGTCCTGGGCTGTGGAGAATATGAGGGTGCGTGAGGAGAACGAGGAGTGAGAGAGAGCCGAAGCAAGGTATTCCACAGAGTTGACTGTATGTGCGCCGTCGAGAAGGAGCGTCCTTCCATCCACCTCTCTTTCCTCGAATCTCCCCGGGAGATGGAAGTCCGGTCCCGTAAGGTTGAACACCGTACCGGAATGAAGAAGATTCATCTTCGAGAGAATGAAGATTGAAAAAAATGCATCCGTGAGCCTTATGTCACGTTTCCAGGTCTTCATCTTAAGCTTTGCTCCGAGATACTCCATCTCTCTTACCCTGTAGCCGTCGTCGATATCGAGAGGTGGCATTTCGAAGACGGAAAGCTCAGACGAAAGAGAAGCAGCGGTCTCTCTGAATACATCGAGAACCTCATCGCCCTGTCTGAGTACGAAGACGGGCTTTCCCTTCTTCATAATCCCGGCTTTCTCACGTGCGATGAGGGGGAGGGTTGAACCGAGTATCTGGGTGTGTTCGAGTTCTATGTTCGTGATTACTGCAGCTTCGCTTTCTATCGTGTTAGTGGCGTCGAGTCTTCCTCCGAGTCCCGTTTCGATCACGGCCCACTGACACCCGGTACGGGAGAAGAGGATGTAGGCATAGGCTGTGTAGAGTTCGAAGGTCGTAGGAAGCGGACAGCCGAGAGAGGAGGGTAGTTCGAAGCCTTCGATTCTTCTCTTCAGGCTCTCGAGCGCCGAGAGGTACTCTTCGTCAGTGAAGAACGAGGAAGAGAGCGTGAAGCGCTCCCGTATGTCATAGACATGCGGCGAGAGGAAGAGTCCCGTACGGAAGCCGAGGGAGGAAAGCATGTACGAGAGGCACGTCGCCGTCGTTCCCTTGCCCTTGCTTCCCGCAATATGTATCGTCCTGAAGCTTCTCTCGGGGTGTCCGAGCCTCTCCAGAAGGAGATTCATCCTCCCGAGTCTGTTTTCCCTCAGGCTTCCCGAGAGAGAGGGCATATAGGAGGAGAAGAAGTCATCAAGACGCTCTGATATTTCACACATGAGTGAAATTCTAGTTAATTGTGGCCAAATATGGTATGGTTATAAATACCCAGTAGTTGACAATTAGCTACTATGTTGCTGAAAATAGCGTGTTGATTTTACAGACGGCTTAAAACTGTCAGAATAAAACGGAGAGAGTAATATGGCATTCAAGGACAGATACTGGAAGACCACGGTGGACGGTTTATGGGCATATAAGGGAAAGGGCTTCGACGGGGAATACCCGACTCTGCGTGAAGCTCTCGAGATCACCGCATCGCGTTTTCCCGATAACGAATGCTTCAAGACCATTGTTCCCGAGAAGGTTACATATACATATAAGGAAGTAATCGCAAAGGTCAGACAGCTGGCATACTTTCTCATGGAAAGCGGGGTGAAGAAGGGAGACCATATCTGCGTAAGCGGCAAGAACAGTCCCGAGTGGGCCGTCACGTATCTTGCGATTTCATTCGCGGGTGCCGTCATCGTTCCCCTCGACTACGCCCTCCATCCCGAGGACATGACGAAGATCCTCCGCTTCGGCGATGTCGATACCATCTTCATGGACGACGAGAAGATTGACGAAGTCGACAGCGAGGGAAGCTTCATAACGAAGCGCTATTCCCTTGAATCTGATAAGAAGCATGAATTCGTCTTCAATCTCACGGGAAAGGAGACTGAGCTTCCGGCATTTAAGTGCGACGAGACTGCGGCGATGCTCTTCACGAGCGGCACCACCGGGACCCCGAAGGGTGTAATGCTCTCGCACAGTTCGCTCATGGCCTCAACGCTCGAAGCGCAGAGGCTCTTCGATGTCTTCCCGACCGATGTCTTCTACGCAATCCTCCCGATTCATCACGCATACACGATGTCCGCGGTCTTCCTCGAGACGATAACAAGCGGTGCCTGCTGCGTATTCGGTAAGAAGCTCATCACTCCCATAATGCTCCGCGAGCTCAAGGAGGGTGGAATCACGATGTTCCTCGCAGTCCCGATGCTCTTCAACAAGCTCCTGGCGGGCTTGATGAACGGGGTGGAGAAACAGGGAAAGTTCAAGGCGGGACTGATTCATTTTCTCATGGGCTTCAGCGGCTTCGTGAAGAAGACATTCCATGTCAACATCGGTAAGAAGCTGTTCTCGAAGATGCTCCTGTCGAAGCTCAGCCTTGACAAGGTAAGAATATGCATATGCGGCGGGGGACCTCTTCCCGCATCGACCTTCAGACAGTTCAACCAGCTCGGACTGGACTTCGTGCAGGGCTACGGACTTACGGAGACGGCTCCGATTATCAACCTCAATCCGATTGAGGTATATGAAGAGGATTCCGTCGGTCTCCCGCTTCCTCATGTGGAGGAGAAGATTGTGTCTCCCGACGAGGACGGAAACGGAATCATATACGTCAGGGCGCCCCAGGTCATGCAGGGCTACTACAAGAACCCGGAGGCTACCGAGGAGGTTCTCGACTCTGACGGCTGGCTCAACACGGGAGACGTCGGACACATCGGCGAACACGGATTTCTGTACCTTACGGGAAGGGCGAAGTCCATCATCGTCACCGAAGGCGGCAAGAACGTATTCCCCGAGGAAATAGAGGACAAGTTCCAGCTCTATCATGAAATCGACCAGTGCTGCATCATTCCTTACCTCATAGACAGGGAGATGAAGAGCGAGGGAATAAGAATAGTCATCCATCCCTCCGACGCATATCTCAGGGATCACAGCCTCGACGAAGCTGCCAAGCACATGGAGGAGATAGTCGAGGAAGTCAACAGAGACCTCCAGAGCTACAAGAAGATTACGCTGACGACTGTCGTCGACGAACCTCTCCCGATGACGAGCACCCGCAAGATCAAGCGCTTCGAAGTCATCAGACTCTACAGGGACAGATAATCCCGGCATAACGAAAGCTTCAGCCCCGGAGACGGGGCTGTCTTCAATGTTATAGATGCTGTTGAAATGTAAGTCAAAAAAAGAAAGGACGTTTTCGCGTCCTTTCTGTTCCCACTCGTAGGCGAGGAACAGGCCCAAAAGAGTAATACTACGCTGAAGATTTAAACCCAAAAAATACAAAATGGCAAGTGAATTCCGGACAAAAGTCATAAAAAGCAGGAAAACAGCGAACAAATATACAGGAATGTAGAAAAGCATACATCATTACTCTGATTTGTCTGTTTTTGTCTTTGTCGGCATGGTAATAAAGGGGATAGTAATCTCTAACCATCACTTGTTTTTGTAAAAAGTTACTACCCGCGCGTGTGATGTTGGCAGTTTTCATTTCTGACATTTTTCGAAAAAATGTAGGAAACAGGAGATTTAATTACATGAGAACAAAAGACAATCTCACCCCCTGGAACCGCTTCGATCCCTACAGGGGAAAGGACTTCAATGGCGAGTGGCCGACACTCAAGGAACTTTTCACATTACATACCAGACTCTATGCCGACAGAAACTGCTGGATTGAGTTTGCACCGGAATATCTCTGTCTTACATACAGACAGGCTGAAGAGAGGGTGAAGAATGTTTCTTCATGGCTTCTCTCGCTGGGCCTCGGGAAGGGCGACAAGGTAATCGTCAGCGGCAAGAACAGCGTTGCCTGGGCTGTAACATACATGGCTGTCCTTTATATGGGCGGCGTGGTCGTACCTCTAGACAACTCCCTCCATGACGAGGACTTTGTGAAGCTCGCGAAATTCTCCGATGCCGTCGTCCTCATTGCGGACAAGGACAGAATGAAGAAGGTTGCTGCATCTCTCCCGATGACGGGCTACGCATGCCTCGAGGAAGGAAGCGATTACCAGAACGTAATGAGCATCGAGTGCGAGGAGAGAACGGGTTACGATCCCGTTGAGGACGATGTTGCCGCAATTCTCTTCACAAGCGGCACTACGGGAACTCCGAAGGGCGTCATGCTCACTCATAAGAACCTCTGCAGTGATATCTACATCGCACAGAGCCTCATGAACATCTATCCCACCGATGTCTTCTATGCAATTCTTCCGATTCACCATGCATACACGATGCTTGCGGTATTCCTCGAGGGATTCGGTGCCGGCGCTTCAGTCGTATTCGGAAAGAAGCTCGTCGTTTCCCAGATGCTCAAGGAGCTCAAGGAAGGTAATGTCACGATGTTCCTCGGTGTCCCGATGCTCTTCAACAAGCTCTATGCGGGAATCATCAACGGCGTGAAGAAGAAGGGACCGGTTGTATATGGTCTCATCAGAGCGATGATGGGAATCTCGGGATTCCTTAAGTCTGCATTCAACTTCCAGGGCGGAAAGAAGATGTTCTCCTTCCTCCTCAAGAAGGTATCGCTTGATAAGTGCCGTATCTGCATATGCGGCGGCGGACCGCTCCCGTCATCGACGTTCAAGGGCTTCAACCAGCTGGGAATCAACTTCGTCCAGGGATACGGTCTTACAGAGACAAGCCCGATTACACACCTCAACCCGATTTACGCATTCAAGGTCGAGAGTGTAGGTAAGGCGATTGCAATGACGGAGTGCAAGATCGTCGATCCCGACAAGGACGGCAACGGCATCATCTACATCCGCGGTCCCCAGGTCATGAAGGGCTACTACAAGAACCAGGAGGCGACGGATGAGATTCTCGACAAGGACGGATGGATCAACACTGGAGACGTGGGCCACATCGACAGCGAGAACTATCTCTATCTCACGGGAAGAGCTAAGTCCATCATCGTCACCGACGGCGGCAAGAACGTATTCCCCGAGGAAATCGAGGACAAGTTCCAGCTTTACGATGAAATCGAGCAGATCTGCATTATCGGCTTCGTAAAGGACAAGGCTCTCAAGGCAGAGGGAATCCGCGCTGTGGTATATCCGAGTAAGGCACTGAGAGACACCGGCGACAAGAAGAAGATCGTGGATACAATCACCTCCATCATCAGCGATGTCAACAAGGAACTCCAGTCCTACAAGAAGATCGAGATGATCACTGTCACAGACGAACCGCTGGAGATGACCTCCACAAAGAAGATCAAACGCTTCGTCGTTGCACAGAAGTACAAACTTGACTGATTTTGTCATTGAAAGAAGAAGGGCTCTCTACTAGAATATGGCTATGGAATTAAAGAGTTATCAGAGAGCCTTTCTGCGTTCTCATGCACAGATGCTTGATGCAGTCGTGTATGTGGGCAAGGAAGGTTTTACACAGGCTGTCGCTACTGCGCTTGACAACGCTCTGACGTGTCATGAACTCGTGAAGGTCAGGTTCTCGAACAACAAGGACCAGGTGAAGGAGATTTCCTCTCTTCTTGAGGAAGCTACCCACAGCACCATCATAGCCATTACGGGATTCACGGCTGTATTCTTCAGACAGGACAGCACCAGCGAAGACAGAATCTACCGTATCTGAAAAAGAGACGGCGGGAGAGAAGGAGAAGGGTGTCCGGAGTGGGCATCCTTCTTTTTTCGTCAGTTTCTGAGACATCCGATGGGGATTACGAATACTCCGTCAGGACGTCTGTACCCCGTCTTTCCCGCTGTGATTACCAGCTTCAGGTCGGGCTTCCTTATCTTTCCGGATTCCCTGCCTTCGTTATGTTCATCAATCAGCCTTTCAATCTTGCAGAGGTTTGCAGCACCTTTCTCTATTTCCTTTTCTCCGAGCTTGAACTCTATGAGGGCATAACGTGAATCGGAAAGGTGCAGTACAGCATCCGCCTCGAGTCCGTATCTGTCATGATAGTACGAAATGTATCCGTTGAACTCGGACGAATAGACCTTGAGGTCTCTGATACAGAGCGACTCGAAGAGAAATCCCAATGACTGGAAATCGGAATAGAAATGCTCAGGCTTCAGACCGTGTGCGGCAACCGCAATGGACGGATCTATGAAATTCCGTTTGCTGCGTGACCGGATGGATGATTTCGAGCGTATCGCGGGACACCATGCCTCGATGTCGTCAAGAATGAAGAGATTCGAGAGCGAGGCGATATATGAGTATACTGTCCTTTCCGAAACTTCGAAGTTGGCGGAAACATCATCAAGAATGGATTTTGTGTCTGCAAGCGTGCAGATATTACGTGCATATGAGTGAAGTATCGCCCTCGTAAGTCTTGAGTTCTTCTTCTCTCCCGCCATATTCGAGATATCCTCATCGCAGGTCTTGTTGAAGACCTCCCGGGCAATGAGAAGCTGCGACGTTTCCGTTTTCTTCGAGAGGGTGGCAGGCCATCCTCCGCGGCAGAGAGCGAATATCAGATGCTCGACACTGAGATCGGAGACGCAGCCCTCGAATTCCTTCGGAGCATCGAACAGCCTCTTCAAAGATACCGTTCCGTTGGATTCTCCACTCTCGAAAAGGCTCATCGGACGCATTGTCAGTGTGCTGATTCTCAATGTGCCGCTATGAGGAGTGATGACTTTTCTGGAAGATGAGCCGGTAAGGAGGTACTGTCCCGTTTCTCCCGAGTCGTCGACATCCTTTCTGATGGCTCCCCAGATTTTCGGGGCATCCTGCCATTCGTCGAAGAGTATGGGTTTTTCACCTTTCAGAAGAAGACTTGGAGCCGTGTCTGCCGTCAAGAGCAGCGATTTTCTGACATCCTTATTCTGGAACTCGACGACGGTTCTGCATTTCTGCCTGGCAGTTGTTGTCTTACCGCAGCCCTTCGGTCCCTTTATCTGGGTTGCGCCGAAGGTCTCCATGTGAAGGTCAAGTATGTCATCCAGGATTCGTCTTCTGTATTCCATGTTTTCTGCTCCTGAATATATCTTAAGACCAAAGAGGTAAAACGACAAGAATTTCCTTGCTGTATTTTCAATGAAAATATGCTTTATTTTTGCAGTAAATATTTATTTTAATAATTAATCAAATAATAAAAAGATAAGTCAAATTCATTTCATTGTTTTGAGGCTTTTCATTTCAGTATTTTGAGGCT
>CAVFVX010000021.1:0-24278 GCA_963626075.1 Acutalibacteraceae bacterium | reverse complement strand
GCAGGAGCAACGTACTGGGACTATTATGGTAACAAAGCATACAAGGTTAAGAACGCAAGGACAAACATAATATATGAAGACTGGTTCCTGCCGAGCGAGAAAGAGTTGGAACTTATGAATCGCAATCTGTTTTTGAAAGGAATTGGTAATTTTGGAGAAGGTAATGTTTACTGGTCGAGTTCTGAGGTGGATGCTGACAACGCATACTCTTTATATTTCGCTAGTGAAATTGAAAACAATTCCGCGGATTCTAGACCTAGGTCTTATGATTTCCGTGTCCGTGCCGTCAGAGCCTTTACAGATACGGTATCGTCCAGTACCTGATTGTCTCATTGATGTTTCATTCTGCCCTCTGCCAATGGTGGAGGGCAGATCTGTCGTGGAAGGGTAGCGGAAGAGAAGAAACAAGGGCGTTGCGGGAATGTGGAG
The DNA here is from genome assembly GCA_963626075.1 of Acutalibacteraceae bacterium. Lineage (GTDB taxonomy): Bacteria > Spirochaetota > Spirochaetia > Sphaerochaetales > Sphaerochaetaceae > Ornithospirochaeta. The sequence continues at coordinate 23,849 of CAVFVX010000021.1, read as the reverse complement.
AAAAGCAATAGCTGTGTTTTCTCCGTGAGCGACGGAAAAGAGAAGAGAGTTGAGGTATCACAACGGCTTGCCTGTCTGATTAACACATGCTAATATCTATTTAGAATTTCTGGCATAAATGTCATAAATTTTAAATTGTTGTAATTGTGCTGCATTGAGGAGAGAAAATGATTCAACGACCTGTATATCTGGAAAGACTTAAGAATAGGATGTGGAATGACTCGATAAAAATCATAACAGGCATCAGACGCTCGGGTAAGTCATTTCTCTTGAAGAATATATTCACTGAATATCTTTATTCAATCGGAGTGAATAAAGAGAATATAATCATCTTCAGTTTTGATTCAGCTCTGGATTTGTCTTTAATCGGGGAAGATCTGGTCGAACTGGAGAAACAGAAAAGGAGCGTGGACTATAAGAAGTTCCTGAACTACATTTCTCCTCTTATCCTTCCTTCTCAGAAATACTATATGATTCTGGACGAAGTTCAGCGCCTGGATTCCTTTGAGTTTGTTCTGAACGGTTATCTGTCGATGGGAAATATCGATATCTATGTGACAGGCAGCAATTCAAAATTCCTTTCCAGTGATGTCATCACCGAGTTCAGAGGGCGAGGAGACGAAATCCATCTCATGCCTTTATCATTCTCCGAGTTCTTCAATTATTTTCCGGATGCAGATGTTTCCAGAAAGCTTGATGAATACATGACTTACGGGGGGATGCCCAGGGTTGTCCTGACAAACGGAGAGGAAGCAAAAATGAATTACCTCTCTTCCCAGCTTGAAAAGACCTTTTTAAAGGATGTCATAGAGAGAAACAATATCAGGAATACAGAAGAACTTGATGAGCTCGTGAACATAATTGCATCAGGCATTTCATCATTGACCAACCCGTTGAAACTTGAGAACCGCTTTCTGTCGGAGAAGAAGATTAAGCTGAGTGCAAATACAATATCCAGTTATATCAGGTATCTTAAGGAATCCTATATCCTTGACCAGGCTTTCAGATATGACATAAAAGGCAGAGCTTACATATCGACCCCGTTCAAGATCTACTTTGAAGATGTCGGCTTAAGGAATGCCAAGCTCGATTTCAGACAGGTAGAATATACACATATCATGGAAAACGTTATCTACAACGAACTGAGGTTCAGGGGGTACAAGGTAGACGTCGGTATTGTCAATACCCGGGAAAATGATGTGAGAAAGCAGCTTGAAGTTGACTTTGTCGCAAACTGCGGGAATCAGCGGTATTACATACAATCGGCTTACGATATAGCCGACAGTGAAAAAATGGCCCAGGAGACACGGTCTCTGGATCATATTGACGACTCCTTCAAAAAGATTGTTGTTGTAAATAGAAATATTGTTCCCAAGAGAAATGATAAAGGGTACCTCTTCATATCTCTATCTGATTTCCTCTTGAATGCAGACAGCATGAACTTCTGATAGAGTACATGTCGGGGACAGCAGGGCATGCCGTTGACTGATTAGCTGTGCCTTCTGTCTTTAATCGAGGTGGAGGGCATTTCTGCCGGGGAGAGAGTTAGCTGTACCCTCTAACGAAACTCACGTACTAGCTTACGAAACTCCTCCACTCTCTAGCGTAATTCCTATACTCTCTAACGTAACTCGATATTATCCTACGAAACAAGGGGTGGGGTCAAATTTTCAGGAAGTAACCCGAGAGTGTGAGTTTCGTTTGATTTTTGGAAGATTTAATAGACTTGTGCTGTCGGAAGGCCTGTTGTATAATTTATTCTGTTCTAACAAGTTATAAAATAAAAAGAGGCAGATTCTGCATTGTATCAAATCTGCCTTTAAGGATACCAGGAACGGGGCTCGAACCCGTACGGACTCACGTCCAGGAGATTTTAAGTCTCCAGTGTCTACCATTCCACCACCCTGGCGCACGGAAAATCATAGCTGGTTATCCCGGTTTTGGGAAGTAGTGGAGATTTCTTTGACGATGGGTTAGAATTGATTATCTTTCTATGGAACCCACAGGAGGTTTATATGACAAGCTGGAAGGATTTCTTCATCGGACTCGGCAGCGGATGCTTCATCGCTCTGATTATATGGCTCGTGTACATGCTCAGACTTCACCTCGAGAAGAAGAGGGGTAAGGCCGAGAAGGACAAGCTCAAGGAGATTCTCACGTCACGCATGGAAATCGAGAGCGACGGTGTGAACAAGCTCAAGACGGAGAACGAGGAACTCAGGAGGTACAACGAGAACCTTCGTGTCTCTCTTCAGACAATGAGTCAGAAGCCCGGGCGTAAGGAAGTTGAGAGACTTCAGGTCTATCAGAAGGCTGTGGACAGACTCACCATCAACAGCCCCGGCTTCGGTGCTGCATGGCAGGCTGCCCTCAAGGAGAGCGAAGAGGAATTCAGTAAGACGTACAGCGGAGTCATTCCGTTCATCCGCCGTGTCATCCCGGGGCGCACGAATGCGCAGCTCATGGATGCGGAGGATGTCAACTCGACTGAGGTCTAACCTTTTTTCTCCTCCAGTTCAAACCAGCGTTCGGTCTTTTTGTCGAGCGCTTTTTTCTTGTCCTCGTAGGAGCGGGTACGTTCTTCGAGAGTGCCGAGCTCTGTCTTTTCCGCTGTGGCGAATGACTCTTCGAGTACGCTGATCTCATTCTCGAGTGCGGCTATTTCCCCTTCGAGTTGTTCGAGTTCCTTCTGCTCCTTGTAGCTCAGGCCTTTCTTCTCCCTGGGTTTTCTCGTGTCGGCTTTTTTCTCGTTCTCCCGTGTCTTTTCCTCTTCATCCTTCTTTTCCCTGTACTGGGTGTAGTTACCCGGGAAGAGGGTAATCTTTCCGTTATCTATGACGAAGAGGAAATCGACCGAGCAGTCGAGGAAGGTGCGGTCGTGCGAGGATATTATCGCACAGCCGGGGAACGAAGAGATGTAGTCCTCGAGATTCTCCATTGTCGGGATGTCCAGGTCATTCGTCGGCTCGTCGAAGAGGAGGAAATTGGGATTTCTGATGAGACGGGTTATGAGATAGAGCCGACGTCTCTCTCCGCCCGAGAGCATGTTTATCGGAGTGCGCTGGCTCTCGACGGGAAAGCCGAAGAGCTCCAGAAAGCGCGATGCGGTGACGTCGTCGCCGTTTGTGTAGCGTACTCTGTTACCGAAGGACTCTGCGTATTCGAGCGCGGTCTTCTCTCCGTCGAGATTTCTTCCGTTCTGGTCGTAGTAGCCGAATACCGTGTTTATCCCGATATCCACACTTCCGCCGTCTGGGGCGCGGTGGCCGCTGATGATATCCAGCAGGGTGGACTTTCCCGAACCGTTTGGACCGATGAGTCCTATCTTCACGCCCTTCGTGAAGGAGTAGGTGAAGCCCGAGAAGAGAGTACGGCTGCCGTAGCGGGCGGCGAGGTTCTCGATGTCGAGTATTTTCTTTCCGAGTCTCCTTTCAAGCGACGAGAACTGTGTCATCCTGTCGTCCCTGACCTTCTTTATCGAGGCTTCCATCTCCTCGATTCTGTCCTTCCGTCCCTTGTCCTTTCCCGTTCTCGCCTGGGGACCACGCATGAGCCACACGAGTTCGCGCCTCAGGATTGTCTTCAGTCTCTCCTGTTCCTTCTCTTCCATCACGAGTCTCTCTTCCTTGCGCTCTATGTATGCCGTGAAGGATCCCGGGTGACGGTAGAAGTGCTTCTTGTCCAGTTCCCAGATTGTGGTGCAGACGGACGAGAGAATGTGGCGGTCATGGGTTACCGTTATGACTGCAGCCTGTGTGGACTTAATCCAGGACTCGAGGTATTCGATGGTCTCTATGTCGAGATGGTTCGTCGGCTCATCCAGGAGTACGAGATCCGCCCTCAGGGCAAGGACGCGGGCAAGTGCGACCTTCTTCTGCTCGCCTCCGCTGAGCCTCTCCATCTTCTCCTCTCCCGTGAAGCTTTCGCCCATCTCGGTGAGGAAGGCCATGTACGAGCGCTCTATGTCCCAGAGGTTGTCTCGCTCTATTATCTCGTTGAGCCTGACACTCTCCTTCGTGTCGCCGTCAGCGAGGGCCTTTCTGTATCTGTTGAGTACCGCGATATTCGAGTCGTCCGCTTCGAAGAGGTACGAGGTGATTGTTGCTTCGGGCAGGTATGTCACCCTCTGCTCGAGGAATGCGACTCTTGTGCCGTTCTTCATCGACACCTTTCCTTCGTCCGGAGTGATCCGGCCCGTTATCGCCTTAAGAAACGTCGACTTTCCCTCTCCGTTTCTCCCGACTATGCCGACCTTCTCGCCGTCTTCAAGGCCGAGGGTGACGTTTTCGAAGAGAGGTTCATCCTTTACTGTCTTTTCTAGATTCTCGATGGATAGAATGTTCACAGCGTCAATATTACAGAAAAGCGGAAAGAAAAAACAGATTTCTCGATTGAATACCGGCCCTCTGATTTCTTATCATGGCAGCATGACTAAGGATGTGAATCTGGTACTGACGCCCGAGGAGGCCTCGGATGAGAAAGCCGTAATAAGAAAGGCTTCCTCGTCTCTCGGTGTGTCCCATAAGAGAATACGGGGCGTCAGATACATCCGTAAGAGCATCGACGCAAGGCGCCGGGACGTCAGGATAAACCTCCTTGTGAGAGTCTTCATCGACGAAGACGTGAAGAGCACATGGACTCGGACTTCCTTTCCCGTCCTTGATGAATCCTCTCCTTCTGCCGTCATAGTGGGCTCGGGGCCCGCGGGGCTCTTTGCAGCTCTCACGCTCCTTGAGAAGGGAATAAGACCCGTTGTTCTCGAGAGGGGAAAGGATGTCCACGAGAGAAAGAAGGACTGCGCTCTTCTCTGTACTCGCGGCATACTCGACGGTAACTCCAACTATTCCTTCGGCGAAGGCGGCGCCGGGGCATACTCCGACGGTAAGCTCTTCACTCGCTCCGTAAAGCGCGGTGATGTGGGAAAGGTGCTTTCGCTCTTCGTGCAGCACGGTGCTGACGAGAACATACTCTATGAAGCTCATCCTCATATCGGAACGGACAGACTTCCCTGTGTCATCGAGAACATCAGAAATACGATAATAAGTAGTGGAGGAGAAGTTCACTTCAATACTCTCGTGACGTCTCTCATAAGAAGCGGCGGGAAGATAACCGGGGTAAGGTGCTCTGACGGAAGGGAATTCTCCGGTCCCGTTATTCTTGCCACGGGCCACTCCGCAAAGGACGTATACCGCTTCCTCGATAAGGACGGAATAAGACTCGAACCGAAAGATACCGCTGTCGGCGCCAGAGTCGAGCATCCCCAGGCTCTCATCGATTCCATTCAGTACCATTCTCCCGGGGGACGGGGACGCTGGCTTCCTCCCGCGACGTACTCGTTTGTCACTCAGGTCGGGGGCAGAGGAGTCTACTCCTTCTGCATGTGTCCCGGCGGCTCTGTCGTACCCGCGGCGACGGAAGAGGGAATGCAGGTCGTCAACGGCATGTCCTCATCCTCGCGCTCCGGGCGCTTTGCGAATGCTGCTTTCGTCGTCCAGATAAGGGAGAGCGACATCCCCGGGAAGGGAGTGTGGGCGATGATGGACTGGGTCGAGAACATTGAACGAAGCTCTTTCATCGAAGGCTTCAAAGCTCCCGCCGTGAGAATGAGCGACTTCGTGGAAAGGAGAATATCGACGACACTTCCCCAGTCGACGTATGCTCCGGGATGTGTCTCATCCGATTTATATTCGGTTCTTCCTCCTCTTGTCTCGGAGTCTCTCGCTTCGGGCTTCAGGAATTTCGACCGCTTTACGAGGGGGAGATTCATTACGGAGGATGCACTTCTTCTCGGAAGCGAAACAAGAACGAGCGCTCCCGTGAGAATAATAAGGGACGAGATGTACCGTGTCATGGACGGCCTCTATGCCGCGGGCGAAGGCGCGGGCTATGCCGGGGGAATTGTCAGTGCGGCGGTAGACGGCACCGAGACTGCAAAGAGAGTGGCGGAGGACATATGGAACAGAAGCTGACACTGAAGCGGGGTATTCTCGACGGACTTCCCATCTTCATCGGTTATTTCACGACTGCGCTTGCATTCGGCCTCATGAGCACGACTCTTTCGTTCTCACTCCTCGAGACATGGCTTACGTCGTTTCTCGTCTACGCGGGATCCTCGCAGTTTCTGATTCTCTCCCTCATAAAGAGCGGGGCGAACATCGCCACCATTGTGATATCTGTATTCTTCATCAATTCGCGCTACATATTCATGGCGTCCTCCCTATCTCCCAGGATTGACTCGAAGAGTGTACCCGGCCGCATCTTTGCGGGCTTCAGCACGACCGACGAGGTATTCTCCGTATGCTCCTTCAAGGATGGTAAGATAGGAATGCCTTACCTGATCGGGCTTTCACTTACCTCCTGGACGGGGTGGTGGAGCGGAAGCATCGCGGGAGCCACAATCGGCGACTTTCTTCCCGAGGTGATAAAGAAGGCTGCCGTGATTACGGTCTATGCGATGTTCGCTTCGATTCTCGGAGGAGAGAGCAGGAAGAGCTTCAAGGCCATTATCGTCTTTCTTATCAGTGCCGCCCTTAATTCCTTCATGATTCTCGTACTCGGTCTCTCCTCGGGACTTTCGATTGTCGTTTCGATGCTTACGGGAGCGGTTGCCGCTTCATTCATATATACAGACGAGGAGGTCGGACTCTGATGACAAGGATTCTTCTCATCATCATTCTTTCCGCTCTTGTTACCCAGGTGCCGAGAACGATTCCCTATTTCCTTTCCTTCACGGAGAAGCTTCCGAAGAGAGTGAGGAAGTGCATGATGCTCCTGCCCGTGGCCGCACTTGGCGCTCTGATCTTTCCCTCGGCTCTCACGGACTTCGGAGGGGAGTGGTATGCGGGACTCGTGGGAGTAGCCGCGGCATTCGTCTCGTCACGCTTCAGACTCCCCATGATAGTCTCCATCCTTCTCGCCCTTGCAGTCACGACACTTCTTCTTGTCGTCTAGACAAAAGGAAAGGAAGAGAATATATTCTTCTTGTTACGCGGGCGTAGCTCAGTGGGAGAGCATAACTGTCACAGAGTTGGGGTCGCCAGTTCAATCCTGGCCGCCCGCATTTTTTTTGTATTCTTCCCACAGAATGAGTTTGTTTCTTGAGCCGTAGACATAGGCTTTTCCGTCTTTCATGACAGGGTTCTCAAGTGTTCCCGGGGCACCGGGGTGAAGGTTCATCGTTTTTCGCTGTCTTGCACAGATGGCATCGAGGAGGCGCGACGGCACATAGGTCTTTCCATTGATCCGGACCGAGTATTTTTCGATAAGCTCCCTGTCTGTTTTTCCTGTTATATCGAAAGTGATCATTTCCGTTACAACCTTACTTCATGCCCCTGAGAGTGTCAAAGGTTCCGAAGAACGGAGGATAACGAAAAATCCACCTCGTTTCCGGGGTGGATGATTCTCGTTATCCCTGACTATTTCTTCTTTCTTCTTTCGATGCTTCTCTGTACGAGCTTCACGAGTTCGACGATAGGTATTACGAGTACTGCCAGTCCCAGGGCAATCGAGTATTCGACAGTTCCGACGGGAGTGAAGCCGAAGAGGTCAGCGATGGGCTTTATTTCGAGGACGGCTGTCGTGAGTACGAGAGACCCGCCCATTGCCGCCCAGAGTACCTTGTTGTGGCTCTTGAGAGTGAAGATAGACTTACGCTGGGAACGCATGTTGAAGGAGTGGAATATCTCGCACATGCTCATCGTGAGGAACGCCATCGTCATTCCGTGGGTGCTCGAGCCGTGAGGAATGAGGAAGTGTCCCGCTTCGAGAGATGCTCCGATTATGTAGGAGAGAAGGGTGAGGGCTGTCACGAGTATTCCCTGGTAGATGATGTCTCCGAGCATTCCTCCCGCGAAGATTCCGTCGTCCGACTTCCTCGGCGGGCGCTTCATCGTGTCTTCCTCGGCTTCCTCGAGGCCCAGTGCGAGGGCGGGGAAGCAGTCGGTGACGAGGTTGATGAACAGGAGGTGTACCGGGTTGAGAAGCGTAAAGCCCATGACGGTTGCACTGAATACTCCGAGAACCTCGCTCATGTTCGAGCCCAGGAGGAACTGGATGGCCTTTCGGATGTTGTCGTAGATTCTTCTTCCTTCTCCGACAGCGGAGACGATTGTCGCGAAGTTGTCGTCTGCGAGAACCATGTCCGCAACGTTCTTCGTGACGTCCGTTCCCGTGATACCCATTCCGACTCCGATATCCGCACTCTTGATCGAGGGAGCATCGTTGACGCCGTCTCCCGTCATTGCGGTGACCGCACCGTTCTTCTTCCAGGCATTGACGATTCTCGTCTTGTGCTCGGGCTGTACGCGGGCATAGACGCCGTAGTGCGTAATTCTGGAGGCGAGTTCGTCGTCCGTCATTCCCTCGATTTCGAGACCCGTGACAGCCTCGTCCTCGCTCTTTATGATTCCGAGCTCCTTTGCTATCGCAACGGCGGTGTCACGGTGGTCACCGGTAATCATGACGGGTCTGATTCCCGCTTCCCTGCATTCGTCGATTGCAGCCTTCACTTCCGGTCTCACGGGGTCGATCATGCCGCAGAGTCCGAGGAACACGAGGTCATGCTCAAGGAATTCCGGGGAGTTGCTCTCCGGCTTCTCCTTCCAGTCGCGCTTCGCGGCTGCGAGGACTCTGAGGGCTCTGTCGGCCATGGCCTTGTTTTCTCCGGCTATCTCCTTCCTCTTCTCATCCGTAAGAGGAAGGATGCTGCCGTCGGAGAGGAGGTAGTGGGTGCATTTTGCAATCACGACATCCGGTGCCCCCTTTGTGTACTGAACGTATCCGTCTGGTGTCCGGTGAACTGTACTCATCATCTTTCGTCCCGAGTCGAAGGGAGCTTCGTCGATTCGCGGCTCCTTCTTCTCGAGTTCATTCTTGTTCAGTCCGAGTGTGAGGGCGTAGTTTACAAGTGCGCATTCCGTGGGTTCTCCCTCGGCCTTTCCCTCCTTCGTAAGGGAGGCATCCGAGCAGAGTGCCATGGCGACGGCCGTCTCCTCGTTCACTCCCGAGGATGCGACGACAGTCATTCTGTTCTGTGTCAGTGTTCCCGTCTTGTCCGAGCAGATGACCTCGGTGCATCCGAGTGTCTCGACAGCCGTAAGTTTCCTGATTACAGCATTGTGGCGGCTCATCTTCGTGACGCCTATCGAGAGCACGACCGTGACGACTGTCGCGAGTCCCTCCGGGATTGCCGCGACTGCGAGCGAGACTGCAACCATGAAGGTCTTGAGAACGACGGTGAGGGCGTGTCCCTGTCCGAGCTCGGAGCGTGACATGAAGAGATTGAAGAGGAAGATGAAGAGACAGATGATGAGAACCATCTTGCTCAGCATTCCCCCGAGCTCGTTGAGCTTCTTCTGTAGCGGAGTCTCTTCGGCGCTGGTTGCCTGCAGTGCTCCTGCTATCCTTCCCATCTCCGTGTCCATTCCCGTGGAGGTGATTACGGCCTTTCCTCTTCCGTAGACGACAGTTGAGCCCATGTAGCACATGTTCTTCCTGTCTCCGAGGGGTACTGCATTGTTTCCGTTGCATTCGATTGTGTCGGATGTCTTGTTGACTGGAACCGATTCTCCCGTGAGCGCCGCTTCCTCGATCTTGAGGGAAGCGCATTCGATTATCCTGCCGTCTGCGGGAACCGCGTCTCCCGCTTCGAGTATTACGACGTCTCCCGGAACGAGGTCCGAGGAGTGGAGTGTGGTATGCTCTCCGTCCCTGAGGACCTTGCACGTTGCGGCGGTCATCGTCTGCAGAGCCTCGATTGCGGCCTCGGCCTTGCTCTCCTGAATGACCCCCAGTACGGCATTGAGAATGACGACGACCATAATGATGATGACGTCTGCCCATCCGCCTTCTCCCGAGACCATTCCAGTTATTGCACTCACTACTGCGGCAATCATCAGGATGATGAGCATCGGGTCCTTGAGCTGTTCGAAGAACCGCTTCAGGAGAGAAGGCTTCTCCTCTTCCTTCAGACGGTTGGGACCGTACTTCTCAAGTCTTTTTTCCGCCTCCTTGGATGTAAGACCTTCTCTTCCGGATTCAAGTTCCCCTAATACGTTCTCTGCTGAATCCGAATAATAGTCACTCATAGAAATTCCCCCTCCGGGTGTGTAATGGAGAGCCACGGGCTCTTATGTCAGTGTAAGGGGGAACCGGTTAAGATACAGCTAAGAGTTTGAATTGAAACGATAACCCACTCCGAGTTCGTTGGATATGAACCATTCCTCTCCGATGCGGATTCCGAACTTCTTGCGTATATTCGCCATATTGACCTGGAGCTTCTTGATGCTTCCTTCGTCGCTCTGGCCCCAGACTCCCTTGATTATCGAGGAGTAGGTCATCATCTTCCCCGGTGATTCGCTCAGGAAGGAGAGGATGTTGTATTCCGTCTGCGTGAGCTTGATTTCGCTTGCTCCGTAGAATATGCGGCGTGCGTTGTAGTCTATGGTGAGAGAGCCGGAAGTGAATATTCCCGAGGGAAGCTTCCCGCTTTCCGCACGGTGCTGGTTCGTTCTCAGAAGCGCCCTGAGGCGTGCAAGGAGCTCGGGGGAGGAGAAGGGCTTCGTGACGTAGTCGTTCGCGCCCTTGTCGAGTGCCGTGACCTTGTCCCTGTCGGCGCCGCGTGCGGAGAGGACGAGAATAGGTACGAGGTAGCTTTTTCTCACCTCGTCTATGAATTCCGTCCCGTCCCTGTCGGGGAGCCCGAGGTCGAGTATCACGACATCGGGCTGGTAGGAGTAGAAGAGGGTGATGCCCTCGTTGTAGGATGCAGCGCATATAGCCTGGTAGGAGTTGCTCTCGAGGAGCGTTCTTATGATTGAACGGATGTTCACGTCGTCTTCGACAACGAGGATCTTGTTCTTGTTGTTGGTCATCACTCTTTCTCCTTTTCAAGCGCGAACGTGAAGGCGACTCCCTTCTTCCGGTTCTCTGCCTTTATCGTTCCGCCGTGCGCATTGATTATCGTCTGACACACCGCAAGTCCTATTCCCGCATATCTGCCCTCGGCGTTGCGGTCTCCGATGTGTCCGTACATTGTGAATATGTTCTTCAGTTTCTTCTCGTCTATTCCGCAGCCGTCATCGGACACCGTGAAGAGTACATCGTTCTCCCTCTCCTTTACGGTGAGGAATATCTCGGTGTGTCCCTCCGCGTGGACTGCGGAATTCTCGAGGAGGTTTATGAGAACCTGGCTTATGAGAATGGGGTCGACGCTGATGACGACGATGTCGTCGGGAAGCTCCACCTCAACCTTTTCCTCCGGGTGGGAGGACTGGAACTTCGTGATTACCGAGTCGATGAGCTCGTCGAGTATTGTCGGAGTACGTGTTATGTTCATTCCGTCGTTGTCGATTCTCGTGACGGAGAGGAGGTTCTCCACCATCCTCGTGAGCCATGCCGAGTCGTCGTTGATCTTCTTCAGCATCTCCTTCTTCTGTCTCTCGGTGAGGTTGTCGCTCTCGAGAAGAAGGGAGGAGGCTGTGTTTATCGTCGTCAGCGGCGTCCTCAGGTCATGCGACACCGCCCTCAGGAGATTCGCCCTCATCGTCTCCTTCTCGGCCTCCCTCTCTCTCTTCTGGTGCTGCTTGTTACGTGTGACGAGAAGGCTCGTGACGATGCTTATTGCAAGCATTACCGCACCGGAGATGAAGTTGACGGGGCGGATGAAGTCGAATGCGAAGTAGGGGGCTGTATAGGCGTAGTTGATGAGTATGACGGCAACGAACGACGCCACGACTCCGTATATGTACGAGGACGTGAAGAGTGCGATGGCGAAGACCGCGAAGGCGAAGACAGTGGAGATGTGCTCCGTGACTTTGAACTCGAAGAACTTGTCGCTCAGAAGATATGCAAGAGCAAGCAGCAGAAGTGTGATGAAGATGTTCTTCAGTACATTCTTCACTATATTCTGCCTTCAGCCTTGAGCTCGGTGAGCGCACGCGATGCAAGATGCCACTTCATGCTGGTCTTCCCGTTCTTCACGGGGTAGAAGACACGGCAGTGTCCCTTCCTGAAGGGAAGCTCGAAGTGCAGTCCTATCTTGAGGGTCGCGAGGAATACGTCCTCTATGTCGTCGTGCTCCTCGATATTCTCTCCTTCAAATGTTCCCCTGTAGTCCCAGCCGGAGTGGGTGAGTCTCATTACTCCGCGTCCGACCTTGACGTAGTTGTCGATTCCCGGTCTGTCGACTGCATAGTCGACTTCCTCTTCGAGAACGAAGTCGTCCCTTACGGCTTCCTTCTTCATTTCTTCCAGCTGCCAGTCGTACCACTCCCGGTAGTTGTCGAAGAGCTTCTTATCCGTATTCTTCCAGTTGAAGTGGAAGGTGTCGTCGAGAACGGCCTCTGCGCCGCAGGAGGAGCATTTAACGGTATTGCCGACAGACTTGAGTGTGAATTCGCTCCCGCACGAAGGGCACTTGTAGAACATCGTATCGAAGCCTTCGAGCTTGTCGTCTCCCTTCACTTTCACGTCGTACTTCTTCTGGTATTCGAAGTCGTCGTAGCTGAGAGAAGAGGTGATGCGAGCCATTATTTCGTCAACCGTGAGGGTCCGGGCCTCCTCCTTCGTGATTATCTTCTCCGTCGTGACGTCGACTCTCCCGCGGTGGGTGTGGAGCGACCACTTTGCGTTCCCGAGTCCCGCTCCCTCTATCTTCGAGGCATAGACTGCAGTGCGGAAGACCTTGATGGTCTTTGCAATGGAAGGCGACATGTACCCGAGACTCCCTGCTGCATAGACGGTGCCTTCAGGGGCGACGAAGACGAGGGCGTTGTTCTTATCGAGGGCGTAGCGGATCTTCTTCATGCTCGCCATGTCGGGGGCGAACTGGTACTTCGGAATGACCCCGAGGTGTCTCAGCCAGAAGTTGAGCTTCCTGAAGGTGAACCAGTGGTAGGTGCCGACGAAGGTTATGCGCCTCGGCCAGTGGGCGGACGCGATGAACTTGTAGTCATGGTTCGATGTGTGGTTGGAGAGTACGAGGGCGGGGCCCTCTGCTCTCTCTCCGTGGCAGTGCACGTTGTATCTAAGGAGAATATAGAGGCGGTAGAAGCCTATAACGAACCAGTACAGGAAGGCGCTGGGCTTTCTTACGAGCTTTTCGTCCTTCTTCTTTCTTTCATCACTCATAGGGCCATCATAACACACATCACCGGAGAGTTACGAGAAAAAAATATGGAGGCCGGAGCCTCCATGTGTCAGCCTATGCTTCTGATGAGAGCCGCAAGCTCGGATGCGGCATTCCTTATCGGAATGTTCGTGGTGTTGATCAATAGGTCGTAGTTGTTCCTGTTTCCCCATTCCTGACCGGTGTAGAAGTCGTAATACTTCTTCCTGTTCCTGTCGATGGACTTTATCTGCTTCTCGAGTTCCCTGTCGCTGAGGGTCTCCGCGTCTCCCGCCTTCTCGCGGCAGCGCTTTATCTTCTCGCTCATCTCGGCGTAGACGAAGATTCTCACGGGATTGAAGTCCCTGAGGATGTAGTCGGCGCAGCGGCCCACGATTATGCAGTCGGATTTCTCCGCCATCTCCTTGATGATTGCCGTCTGTTCCTGGCAGACCTTGTTCGTCTGGTCCATCATCGGAGATATCACGGGATGGAACGATCTCACGACGTGGATGGGGTAGCTTGTGATCGGGGAGTGTTCGACAATCGCCCTGACATAGCTCTCGCTGAGCTTCGTGCGGGCTGCAATCTCCCTCAGTATCTCCTGGTCGTAGTATGCGTAGCCCAGCTCCTCGCTGAGTCTTCTCGCCAGCTCCCTTCCGCCGCTTCCGAATTCTCTTCCTATCGTTATTATTCTGTTCATCTTCGTTCCTCCCGTTCTTTTTTTTATTATGGATCCCGTTTTTCCAATTTTACAGCTAAAAATATGAAAAATGCGAAAAAACTTATGAAAATGCAGAAATCCTCTCCCTTGATATATATCCCCCGATGTGTTAAACATTGACCGTTACGGAAACTGAGAGGAGATGTGTGAAATGGACAGAAGAACAGCTGCATATACGGGAACCCCTGCATCTGCCTCCCTTTTCATCTAGAAACGGCAGTCCGGTTCATTCAAGAGAATAATTCACCAATTGACTACAGACCTTTTACGGTCCTTTTCCCGGGAGGGAAAAATGAAAAAAATCAGTCTGGCACACTATGCCGGAAAGAATATCAGGGGCTACATACTTGCTCTCTCGATGATTGCGCTTTCGACACTCTCGCGCGTCCTCGCCCCGACGCTGCTCTCGAGAATCATCGACGAAGTGGTGGGAAACGGAAACCTCTCCGTCTTCCCGCGCCTTTTAGTCCTCATGGCGCTCTTCTACACGCTCCCCGGAGTCGTGGGCTACATACAGGAGGTGACATCGGACTCCATCTCGAAGAGAGTATGCTGTGACCTCAGAAACGATGTCTTCTCCTCGATCTCCCTCAAGGACGGGGAGTTCTTCGCCTCGCGTACCCCCGCGGACCTCATGAGCCGCACGACTTCGGATACCGATTCCATCGGCTTCATCTTCGGCTTCTGCGGCCTCTTCATAGTCGAGATAATCTGCCTTGTGCTTTCGCAGTTCTATGCGCTTGCACGTGTAAGCCTGAAGTGTGCCCTCGTTCCTCTCGTCTGCCTTCCCGTAATCGCATTCCTCGCGTTCAGGAGCGAGATGAAGGGCGACAAGCTTTCGGATGCCATCTCGGACAAGCGTGCCGACCTCAACCAGGCGGCAAGCGAGGCCATCATGGGTATAAGAACCGTGAAGTCGTTCGGGAGAGAGGACAAGGAGAACGCAAGATTCCGTCACGAAGCGGGAATCTTCCGCAACATCAGCCGCTCCTTCGACTTTCTCTGGGTGCACTGGTGCACTCCCGAGAGTGTGATTGCCCTCATGATGGTTCCCCTCACGATTCTAATCGGAGGACTCGAGGTAATCGGGGGGAGAATGACCCTGGGTGACCTCACGGCAGCCGTGCAGTACACGAACGAGCTCAGCTGGCCGATGATGGAAATCGGATGGCTCTTCATAGAGGTATCCTCCGCGAGAGCGGGATGGAGAAAGGTGAAGGCCATAATGGAGAACGAGCCGAAGATA
The DNA here is from genome assembly GCA_963626075.1 of Acutalibacteraceae bacterium. GTDB lineage: Bacteria > Spirochaetota > Spirochaetia > Sphaerochaetales > Sphaerochaetaceae > Ornithospirochaeta. The sequence goes on along the minus strand of CAVFVX010000021.1, from coordinate 8,774 downwards.
AAGGACGGGGAGAAGACAGTCGACACATCGCACGGTACGCTTTCCTTTAACCACGTCTCCTTCAGGAGCGGGGACAGAACCCTCCTCGATGACGTCTCCTTCACGATAGAACCGGGTAAGACCGTCGCCGTCATGGGCGCATCGGGCTCGGGCAAGTCGCTTGTGACATCTCTTGCCGTGAGGTCGATAGACCCCACATCCGGCAGTGTCACAATCGACGGCGTCGACCTCAGGGACATGACGCTCTCCTCTGCCCGCGGCTTCTCGTCAATCGTCACGCAGGACGTGTTCCTCTTCTCGGACACGGTGGGTAACAACATAGCCCTCGGGGAGAGGAACGACTACGATAAAGATGAGATGATGGCCGCCGCAAGAAGTGCCGAGGCCTCCGAATTCATCGAAAAGCTCGAGAACGGCTGGGATACCGTAATCGGCGAAAGGGGAGTCGGACTCTCGGGCGGCCAGAAGCAGAGACTCAGCATAGCCCGCGCCTTCATGAGAAAGAACCAGCTCCTCATTCTCGACGACGCAACCTCCGCCCTCGACATGGAAACCGAGAGGGAGATCGAGAAGACGATAAGGAAGGAAGGTTCGAGAAGCCTTCTCATAACCGCACACAGGATTTCTGCCGTGAAGAATGCGGACGAGATCATCGTCCTCGAGAACGGGAAGGTTGCCGAACGCGGCACGCATGACGAACTTCTCAGGAAGAAGGGCCTCTACCGGGAAACCTACATCTCGCAGTACCCCGAAGAGGAGGAAAGAGCATGAGACAGAATTACAGAAAGGATGAAAACAACGCCTCCGTCGGCAAGAAGGAGACGATAAGAAGAATTCTGAAGTACTGCTCGGGCTACAGAAAGCAGGTAATCGTCATATCGATTCTCGCGGTGCTGGGTTCGTTTTCGAAAACCCTCGTTCCCCTCTTCACGGAAAGGGCCATCGACAACGACATCGCCTCGGGCGACATGAAGGGCCTTGTGACGACGGTTCTGGCGGCACTCGGTCTTTCGGTGTTCTGGGGTATCTCCGTCGTCATCCGTGACCGCATGACGAACAGAATGGCCAACGACGTGGTCTACAGGGCGAGAACCGAAACGTACGAGAACATTCTCTCGCTTCCCCTGGGCTTCTTCGATTCGCGTCCTTCGGGAAGAATCATAACCCGTGTCATCAACGACTGCGACAAGCTCAAGGAGATAACCAAGAGCCTCACGAGCTCGCTTATCCCGTCATTCGTCTTCCTTCTCTCCATCATGGTGATAATGCTCGTGATGAACCCGGTTCTCGCGCTGGCTTCATTCATAATAATCCCGTTCCTGGTGATCACCACGTACTACATAGTAATCCGCGGCTACCACAACTGGGAGACCTTCCGCAAGAAGGAGAGCAACTTCACCTCCTTCGTTCACGAGGACTACTCGGGAATTAGGGCCATACAGTCCTTCGGGGCGGAGAAGGAAACCGGGAGGGAGTGTGAGAGGCTCCTCGGGGAGTGCTACTCGAGCTGGGTGAAGGCCGTAAGGCGCTCAGACAGCTTCGGGATAATCATCAACGCGTCCCAGGCTCTCGGGTACGTATTCCTCCTTTTATGTGTTGTCTACTGGATTGACGACGGCTCATGTACAGTGGGAGAGATTCTTGCATTCATCACATACATCGGCTACTTCTGGCAGCCTGTGAGAAGCCTTGCCTCCATCTACAACACCCTCATCAACAACATGACGGCGGCAGCCAGGGTCTTCGAGATGATGGACGAGAAGAGCGACATCACCGAGAGCGGAGACGCTGTCGACATGAAGGTGGAGAAGGGCGATGTGGAATTCCGGAACGTGACGTTCTCGTACCCCGACGAGGAGGAGACGAACGTCATCGAGAACCTCTCGTTCAGAACAAAGGGTGGTGAGACCATCGCACTCGTGGGACCCACGGGAGCGGGTAAGACCACGATAATCAATCTTCTTGCACGCTTCTACGACCCGGTGGAGGGAGAGGTGCTGATAGACGGTCAGAATGTACATGATGCGACATTCCGCAGCCTCAGGGACACCGTCGCCGTAATGCCCCAGGATTCCGTACTCTTCAGCGGAACAATCAGGGAGAACCTTCTCTACGGAAAGGATGTGAGCGAAGAGGAGATGAAGAGGAGAGTCGGGGAACTCAACCTGACGGGACTCATCGAATCACTGCCTTCGGGCTACGACACCCTCATAAAGGATGCCGCACTCTCCTCGGGGCAGAAGCAGCTCATTGCTCTTGCGAGAACCCTGATCGCCTCACCGAAGGTACTCGTACTCGACGAAGCAACGAGCAACGTCGACACCCGTACCGAGATGATGGTGCAGGAGGGACTGAAGATCCTCATGAAGGACCGTACGTCGTTCATCGTCGCGCACCGTCTTTCCACGATAAGGAATGCCGACGAGATCTTCGTCGTAGGCAATAAGACGATAATGGAGAAGGGAACACACGACGAACTGATGAAAATAGAGAACGGTGAGTACCGTAAGCTCTATCTTTCGCAGTTTGAATCCCTGGAGGACTAGTATGAGAGAGAAGAGATGGTGTCCGCTCTCGGGGGTATGCGGAGGCTGTGACAGCACGAACGGAAGCTACAGCACCGAGCTCATCATGAAGGAGGAGCTTGTCCGTAAGTACTGCGGAAGGTTCGGACGCATCAACGAGATAATCCCCTCGCCGTCGCTCACACGTTTCAGATGCAAGGTGCAGGCTGTCTGCGGCCGCGACAGGGACGGAAAGTTCATAACGGGTCAGTACCGGAAGGGAAGCCACAAGCTCATTGGTGTACGCTCCTGCGTTCTCGAGGACGGAAGAGCCACGGCTGTGCTGCAGACGGTGCGTCAGATGGCTCAGCGCTTCAATATCGCGCCGTACGACGAGGACAGGAGAACGGGAGACCTGAGGCATATCCTGATAAGAGTATCGCATGCTTCCGGGGAGACGCTTGTCGCCCTCGTGACGGCAGCGAAGGATTTTCCGCACAAGGCGGATCTCGTCTCCGCAATCCATCAGAAGAATCCGTTCGTATCGAGTGTGGTTCAGATCATCAATGATAAAGATACGAACATGGTCGTCGAAGCCGATGACGAGGAGATTCTCCTCTATGGAAGAGGCTACATAACGGAGGAGCTCTGCGGCCTCAGGTTCGACATAAGCGCGAAAAGCTTCTTCCAGACGAATCCCGAGCAGACCGAGAATCTCTACCATACTGCCATGAAGCTTGCACGCATCCTCAGTACCGACAGGGTTCTCGATGCCTACTCGGGAACGGGAACCATAGCAATCACGGCTGCAAGGGAAGGTGCGGGAGAAGTAATCGGAGTCGAAAGTAATCCCCGTGCCGTTAAGGATGCCGTGAGAAACGCCGCGATGAACGGAGCGGAAAACGTACGCTTTGTGAACGACGATGCCTCGAAGTACCTCAAGGAAGCGAGAAGAAGAGGCGAGAAGTTCGACATAATCTTCCTTGATCCTCCCCGTGCGGGCTCTACCGAGGAGTTCCTTGCCGCCGCATCGAAGACGGGAGCGGAGGGGATAGTATACATATCGTGCAACCCGGAGACTCTCGGACGTGACCTGAGATACCTCACGCGCTTCACGCCCTACCGTGTTCTTGAAATACAGCCCGTGGACATGTTTCCCGGCTCCGGAGAGCATGTGGAGACGGTAGTCCTCCTCGGAAGAGACGACAGCAAAGAAGACTGATTTCCGCCTGTCCCCGCTCAGGAACAGTGCAGACTGCAATGTCTTTGATGCAAAAATGAATGCCCTTGCGTAACTCTCGTGAGGGCATATATTTATTCTGGTTATGACAGAATAAATGATAGAATAAATGATAGAATAAATGATAGAATAAATGATAGAATAAACTGTCTTGCGGAGGCAAACCATGGAAAAAAAAGAATCGGAAACAACGGAATTCAAAAAATCCACAATACAATTGAAGGAAGCTGTGATTTCAATCTGCGCAATGTTGAATAAGCACAAAAAAGGAACAGTGTATTTCGGAATCAAGGACGATGGAACTGTCTGCGGACAGACAATCGGAAAGAAGACTACTTCCGATATTTCGCAGGAATTAAGAAATAATTTAAAACCTCTGCCGCTTATCGATATTTCCGTCGAGGAGGTGGATGGCAAGCAGATTATCGTTGTCAACGCCAGCGGTGATGATACACCCTATTCGGCATACGGAAGATATTACATCCGCTTAGATGATTCGGACACTAACATGGATTCAAGAATGCTCTGGAAATATTTTGAATCCAAGGAAAAGACATACTCAAGATGGGAAGAAGAAAGAACTCCGTATGGTATAGAATGCATTAACGAGGAACAGCTTATTCAGTTTATCAGGGAAGCCAACGATATCGGCAGGATAGACTATGTATACAGAAATCCGGCGGAGGCTCTACGAAGATTCGGGATGATTGATGATGACGGCTTTCTGAATAATGCAGGGCATTGTCTTTTCGGAAACGACAGGCCGGTACTTCTGAAAGAAGTTATTTATCCGACTGACGAGAGAGTTGATTTTACTGATTTGAAGCAATTCCGCGGCAATATCCTTGAGTGTATAAATGAAGGAATACGATATATTCAGAATAACATTCATTATGCTGCTGAAATTGTCGGAGTAAGACGTGTGGAGACTCCCGAAGTGCCGGTCAGGGCTATCCGTGAAATAGTGATTAATTCATTTGTTCACTGCAGATATCTGAAAGGCGATTGTAACGAGATTACAATTACAAAATCAAAAATCCGGATTTACAATCCCGGAGGAATAATCAATGACGCGAGTCCCGTTGATTTTGCCAGTGGAAAGATCGGCAGCAAAATCAGAAACCCGCTGATTGCGACAGCATTGTTCAAGAATGGAATGATCGACGCTTTCGGTACCGGATTTGACAGGACCTTTAAAGTATGTGCAGAGAATGGCGTTGATTATGACTATAATAATGATGAATTCGGTTTTACTTTCATATTCAAGAGGAAGGACAGAATAAGAGGAAGTAGGGTAAAAGAAAAGCTGATTGACAGGAAGACCGAGGAGATTATCAGAAAGAGAACTCGGTTTGACTATGATCTGGTAAATTCACTTAAAGATAATCCCTATGTTACAACTTCGCAACTGACTGAAATGTTCAAGAAGTCAAGTGCCACTATCCAGCGACACCTGGAATCACTGACAGAAGAAGGATATATAATTCGTATCGGTTCAAGAAAATCAGGTTATTGGAAAGTCATAAAGGTTCCCGAAACGATTTAGAATTTTCGAGGTTTTTCGGCAACGGAAACGAAAAAAGGCAAAACTTGGCAGCCTGACGGAAGCTGAAAGTAGTGCAACATGAGTTTTGCGGAGATTCGGAAGTTCTTGTATCTTGCAGAGCACGGCCGTGCTCACTACAATAGCGTGGCAGTGACGCTATGCGGAACGTTGTTAAATTTATTTTAAGGGATATAAGGTGATTTTCCGTAAGGAGAACACCTTCGAATTTGAAAAATGGCAGTAGTAATTCTGATTCTGGCTTTCGTTGTTTCGCTTCTACCTCCTTATCTCATCTTCCTCTGGCTTAGAAACTTGAAGAAGGATGACACGGAATACAGGAAGTTATGCAATACGGCACTCGGACGCGGCGCACTCTGGGCTCCGATTGCCGTGCTGGTATGTCTTGTTGTGTTCTACGGACTTGAGCTTCTGATGACGAAGCTCGGAGTGAATTCGGTAATCATCGCTCTCTATCACAATTTCATAGTCGCGGCCCTTGTCGAGGAAGGCGTGAAGTACGCAGCCCTGAGGCGTCATATCTTCAAGCACAACTATCCGTACTCCAGACTCGATATCATATCACTCATGATGATAATCGGAATCGGCTTCGGTCTTGTCGAATCGGTGTTCTATGCCGCAGGCCTTAATGCCGGAAGAATGCTTGCCCGCGGCATCATGGCGATGCACTGCGGCTACGGCTTCATCACGGGGTGCTTTGTCGCAAAGGGAATGCAGACGGGAAAGAAGAAGTACACAGTGCTTGGTGTCCTCATTCCCTTCATCCTTCACGGAACATACGACAGCTGTGTCAGTGCGGAGCTGAGGGCGATCAGCGAGTATATCTCGATGGTTTCCGTACTGCTGGCTTTTGCGGGAATCATCACACTGGTGGTTGCAATAGTACATATCAACAGGGCGAAGAAGAATCCTCTGTTCACAGAGCCGATGGCTCTGCCGGAAGACAAGGAAAACTGATTCGGAATTTATGGAGCCGAGCGGAATCGAACCGCCGTTTATGCCATGCGAAAGCATCGTTCTACCATTGGACCACGGCCCCGTTGAGTTTCTCTGATTCTATTGTTTTCTCCCTCTTTTGTTAAGTCTCATTTTGTAAAAGAGGCGTGAAGTGTGAGAAAAGCCTGTTTGGGCTGTTAACAAAAGAGTTAGAAGAGACTAACATACAGCTATGCTTTACGACATTACGCTGAAAATCACGACCACTATGATACGCGATGCCCTCATCAATGAGGATATTGCCCGCTCCGGACATCTCGGAACCCACTTCGATTTAATGGACAAGACATTTCCTCTCGAGTACACGAGACGTAAGGGAATCGTCTTCGACGTCCGGGGGATAAGAGACAGGGAAATAGGACTCGGCGACGTCGACCTCTCGAAGGTAGAGGAAGGAATGTTCACGGCATTCTGTACGGGCTTCATGGAGGAAGCGGGTTACGGATGCTCAAGATACTTCAAGGAGCATCCCGTCCTGTCGATGGATCTCATACATGCTCTTGTGGAGAAGAGAATATCGATAATCGGAATAGACGCAGCGGGTGTGAGACGGGGAAAGGAGCATACTCCGACAGACCAGTGGTGTGCCGACAGGGGAGTCTTCATAGTGGAGAATCTCTGCTCTCTCGAGCCTCTCATCGGAAAGGAGAACGTCACAATCAACACCTTCCCGATGAATTACGTCGGCCTCACCGGACTGCCGTCACGTGTCATCGCGGAAGCCTGAAAATTCTCTTTCTCTGTCTCCGGAGGTGGTGTATTCTTTATCCGAGGTGGAAGAATGAATCTTGAAGATACGGCTCATGCCATAAACGTACTCTCCCTTTTCTGCGGAATGAGGGACATAGACTCGCTGACAGGGGACGCCCTCGCTGAGAAATACGGCTTTGCCAGGGCCGACGTGATGGTTCTCTTCGGAGGAAGCATAATCGCGGGCGGCGACGAGATGGCAGCTGCGATAAATGAAGGAATCGCGAAGAAGTACGTCATCGTCGGAGGCGAGGGGCATACTACAGAGACCTTGAGAGCGAGAATGAAGGACGAGCATCCCGAAATCGAAACAGACGGCCTCAGCGAAGCCGAGTGCTTTCAGAACTATCTGAAGTCCGTCTACTCTGTCGAAGCCGACTATCTCGAGACAAAGTCCACAAACTGCGGTAACAACATAACGAACCTCCTCAGTCTCCTTGCCAGGGAGAATATAGAGCACGGCAGCATCATCCTCATGCAGGATGCGACGATGCAGCGGAGAATGGATGCGGGAATGCGCAGATATGCAGGAAAAGATACCACAGTCATCAACTATGCTTCCTACCGTGCAACGACTGTTCCGATGCTGAGGGAGATTATCTATCTCAATCCTCCTCACGGCATGTGGAGAATCGAGCGCTTCGTTAACCTCCTGATGGGTGAGATTCCACGTCTGAGGGACGATAAGGAGGGCTACGGCCCGAAGGGAAAGAACTACATTGCACATGTCGACATTCCCGACGATGTCGAGGAAGCTTTCTCCTTCCTCCAGAGTGTATACGGAAGCGATGTGAGGGAGGCGAACCCTCTCTACAGTTCGAAGTGAGGTTCCGGTGACACAGGAAGAGAGACGAGAATATCTCATAAGATATCTTCTTGACGAAAGAAGCGATACGAAAGGCTGTGAAATTCCCCCGGAGGAATCAAAGCAGCGCGCCATGCTGAGGGGGCTCATGAATATCCGGAAGGCTTCCCCGATAAGCGAGGAATTCCTCCGCATCCAGGACGAGTACCTCTCCGGGGAGCTTGAGGCGAAGGGAATAACGGACTCGGCCCTCCTTCCCGAAATCAGAAAGGGCATCGTACTCTGGCAGGGTGACATAACACTCCTCAGGTGCGACGCCATAGTCAATGCCGCGAACAGCTGCATGACGGGATGCTATGCCCCGAACCACCGCTGCATCGACAACTGCATCCACACCTATGCGGGAGTCCAGCTGAGAGCGGAATGCGACAGGGTTATCAGGGCACAGGGGATTCCCGAGGCGCCGGGAGGAGCGAAGATAACTCCCGCCTACAACCTGCCTTCAAAATATGTGATTCATACTGTCGGCCCCATTGTCGGCGGCAGGGTCACCGAAAGGGACGAAAGGCTTCTTTCCTCCTGTTACACCGAGTGTCTCAGAACAGCCTCGCTTAATAATCTTGAGAGTATTGCATTCTGCTGCATATCCACGGGTGTGTTCCACTATCCTCCGCGGGAGGCGGCGGAAGTTGCCGTAAGAACTGTGGAGAATTACCTCCGGACCGAAACGACGATTAAAAGAGTCATATTCAATGTCTTTTCCGATAAGGCCAGGGAAATCTACAGGGAGATTCTATCGAGGTAGAGGGTATTGAAGATATTCTTTCCCGTTTCCGTTCTGAATGTCTCCTCTCCGAGTCTTTCAAGCTTGTCTCCGGTGAGTCCTTTCTCTTCCGCATTTACGAGAGCATCGGC
>CAVFVX010000020.1:12077-24570 GCA_963626075.1 Acutalibacteraceae bacterium | reverse complement strand
CCTTTCTTGTATGTGAGGGACCTTTCTTATTCCTCTTCAGGCGGGAAGCTGTACTGTGGGACGCTGGTCTTTCTTGCTTCGTTCTCGGCCCTGATGTGTCTTTCCTTCTGTTCCTTCTTCATCTGGCGCTTCTCCATGAGGTTGATGAATCTCGCCTCGTTGTAGGTCGAGCGCGATTCCTCCACGTACTTGTTGTATTCTCTCTCCGTCTTGAGGGCGAAGTGGAATGCCTGGACCATGGCGTACCAGAGAATGGTGAGAACGAGGGGAAGTACGGAATCGAAGGTAATCGGGAACGGGTCTGTTGACGCTGCGTATTCGAGGAGCGTCTTTATGTTCTGGTAGAACAGGATTACGGAGATGACGAACGGTATGATCCAGTAGATTCTTCCCATTCTCGTAAGGAAGTATCTCAGACTTGCGAGTGCCGAGAGAAAGGACAATAAAAGGGCAAGCATCGGGATGATTAAATTTAACACATTCGGCTCCTTAACTGTTATCATATATTTTAGAGAGGTGATTAGCCGTGGTAAAGCTGGAAAATGAAATATCTTTGGAAACGATGAAAATGAGAGTGAGAAGCCGAGAGGAGGACATGAGAGGCTCCTTCTTCCGCGATACCACTGCAATCATTCATTCCTCGGCCTTCAGAAGGCTCAAGCACAAGACCCAGGTCTTCTATGCGCCGAGCAACGACCATATATGCACGCGTATGGAGCATGTGCTTCATGTCGCATCGATTGCGTCTACTATCTGCCGCGGCCTCGACTTGGACACCGAGCTTGCGTGGGCAATCGGCATGGGCCACGACCTCGGGCACACTCCCTTCGGCCATACGGGGGAACATATCATCTCCGGCTTCTGCCGGGAGAGGGGAATACCGGAGTTCGAGCACGAAGTGAACTCCCTCAGAGTCATCGACTTCCTCTCGAACAACGGAAACGGCCTCAATCTCACATATGCCGTAAGGGACGGAATCGTATCGCATAACGGGGAGAAGCTCAGCGAGAGCATGAAGCCGTCGTTCGTCGTGAAGGATCTGACTCAGATAAAGTCGAGGAGGGGACTTGTTCCCGCAACCTACGAAGGCGTCGTCGTACGCTTCTCCGATGCAATTGCATACCTCGGACGCGACTATGAGGACGCTTCGAGGCTCGGCATCATTTCGGACGAGGACCTTCCCGCCATCGTGAAGAATCGAATCGGGACGAACAACTCGAAAATCATCAACACATTGATAACCGACATCGTCGACAACTCCTCGCGAGAGAAGGGAATCTCTTTCTCCTCATATATCTTCGATGCCGTCCGTGCCTTCTCGGACTTCAACTACGAATCGATCTACCGCTCGCGCATCCTCGACGGCTACTCGAGGTACTTCTACCGTGTTCTTACGCTCATCACTGATTACCTCGAGTCACTTTATTCCTCGTTCGGACTCGAGGAGAAGGGATATGCGGAGGAGAGAAACATGCTTGCTGCAGGCTTCTACAACCACATCAAGGAGATGCGTGACGTATACATAAGGACGGAAGGCTCGGAGAAGAGGATGATCATCGACTATGTCGCCGGAATGACTGACAACTTCGCCCTGGACTCTGCAAACGAAATCCTGAAGCCGGAGCATCTCAATGACGAGATAGAACTCAGTCAGACGGGCAAGTGGTTCGATGTAAGAAAGAGCTAATGCGTAAGCGTCTCGATTTCCGAGATGAACTGGTCGAGGGTATCGAAAGCACGATAGACTGCGGCGAATCTGACGTAGGCTACGGGGCTCATCCTGTAGAGGTGTCTCAGCGTCGCCTCTCCGATTTCACCGCTTGTTATCATATTGCGGTTTGTCTGAGCGATGGTGTAGACTTCGTCCTCGATTTCCCTGAGTGTGTTCTCGATGCTTTCGGTGCTGATGGGAAGTTTCTCCGTACAGGTTCTGATTCCTCTTTCGACCTTTGCAAGCTCGAACGTCTGGTGGCTTCCGTCCTTCTTGATGACGACGATGGGCTTGCGTTCGATGTGCTCGTAGCTCGTGAAGCGGTAGCCGCATTCAAGGCACAGTCTCCTCCGTCTGATGGAGGTTCCTTCCTTGTTGGAGCGTGACTCCAGTACCTTGTCATGATCTTTACCGCACTTGGGACAATTCATGAAGGTAGTATATAACCAATCACCATGATTTTTCCACAACGAAGGATGAAAAACGGAAAGTTTCACCCCCTCACTCTCAGAGCATGAATGTCATGTACGGCGGTATGCAGAGGATGCCGTCCTTCTGAATCAGATTCCTCGGATGGATTACATAGCATTCCCCTGTTCTCGATTTGAACTTCTCCCTGAATTTCTCAAGTGAAACCGTCGTGTACTTCTTCGAGGATTTCACCTCGATGGGATATATCTTCGCCTTCATCTTACTGTTGTTGGATATGAGGAAGTCTATCTCTATGTCGTTCCTGTGCTTTTCTTCCGAGTAGTGGGTATAGAAGAAGAGTCTGTGTCCGGCAGCAGTAAGCATCTGTGCCACTGCGTTCTCGTAGAGCATGCCTTCGTTGAGGGACAGTCTGTCTCCGAGAATCTGTTTATAAACTTCCTCCTCCAGAAGCTCATTCTCGTCGAAGGCGTGGCTTACGAGAAGGCCGGTATCTGAAAGATAGCATTTGAGGTAGCTCCGGTCCTCGTTGACGGAAAGCCCCACATTCGGGTCCGTCGTGAGAAAACATTCGTTTGTCATCATGGAGTCCGAGAGCCAGAAGAATGTTTCCTCATAGCTCTCTCCGACAGAATTCGGATTTGCTTCCTTGAAGACCACTCTCTTGTCATGTTTTGAAAGAAGTGACGGAATCTGGTCGAATATTGAAAGTACATAGCTTCTGTAGCGGGCCTTGATCTTCATGATGTCGCTTCTGTAGAGATCCAGAATGTCCCTTTTCTCGATATCGGCCTTTTCGAAGCTCTTCCTGTTTTCGAGAAACTCAGAGACTGCCTTCGGCATTCCACCGACGAGCATGTATTCCTTGAAGAGAAGCATTGCCTTTTCGTGTTGTGACCTTTCCAGCGGTGCTCTGTCATTGAAGCATTTTCTTATGTAGTTCATGAGTTCCTCGTGACCTTCCGCCCAGGCAAATTCCTCCAGATCCATGGGATACATCCGTATCCGTCGCTCCTCGCTGGGAATCACTATGTTCTTCACGTTTTCCTTTATCGAAATCAGAGATCCCGTTTCGAGATAGTCATATCTTCCGTCTGCGACAAGATATTTGACTGCGGCTCTCGCCTGCGGAAACATCTGTACTTCGTCGAATACGATAAGAGTGTTCCTTTCCTCAAAGGTCACGGAGTAGTGTACCTGGAGCATCATGAAGAATGTATCGAGGTCCGAGAGGTATTTTTCAAAGTAGCTTTCGGTTTCCCTGTCTTTTTTCGCGAAGTCGATCACGAGGTATTTCCTGTATTCCTTTCTGGCGAATTCCTCGGCAACCGTGCTCTTTCCTATTCTGCGGGCGCCTTCGATAAGAATCGCCCTTGTTCCCCTGCATTCCTTCTTCCAGTCAACCAGTCTGTCGTATATCTTTCTTCTGAAAATCATGTTCTTAATCTCTTATTCATCTTAAAGCACGATGTATCTTCTTGTAATATAATACAGAAGACATCTATGCGCAATATAAATTAACGGTAAAACCCCTGTTGTGCGCATAGTTAATTTCCGGTAAAACTCCGGTTATGCGCACTATTCTAGTACGAAGTCTTTACGATGTTGAATAAGTTCGACTGGTTGAAATGTAACGGTTAATAGTAACATTTTTGCGTTAAAGTATTCACATTGTTCTGAAAATAACATACAGTTAATTCAGTAACAGTTGTGAGGTGCTTATGGCCAGTTCGGTTGCATACTATGTCAAGGAAATAATCAATCGTTCACCCTTTATCTCCGAGATGCTTATCCAGGAGGTCATCTCTTATTCGAACCTTGCTCTCTTCATCAAGCCCAAGGTGGAGTCTCTCTACGGCTCGGAAGTCTCGTCGGCATCGATAGTCATGGCCATCAGAAGATATACGCAGGACCTCAAGAAGATGAACCACATCGAGAAGAAGTCCAGCAGAATCGACTACGAGATACAGATGAAGACGAACATCTACGACGTCAATATAAAGAGGTCGCCTTCCTTCATCTCAAACGTTCCGACTGTCTATTCCCTCGTGAAGCCCGAGAACGGAGACTTCATCAACCTCTCCATCGGCGAGTACGAGATAGTAATCACGATTTCCGACAAGTACAGGGGAGCCCTCGACACCATTCTTGCGGGCGAGAACGTCATCAACCGCGAGGACGATATGGTCGCTCTCACTATTTCCTTCAAGGACAACAACTTCCTCGAGACTCCGGGAATCACATACCTTGCGACGAGAAAGCTTGCGTGGGAGAATATCAACATCTACGAGATAGTCTCGACTCTCAATGTCCTTACCTTCATCATAAAGAAGAAGGACTCCCTGCAGGCATACGGCGTACTTCAGGCATTCTTCGATGAGGAGCTGTAGGATAATCACCGGGGAACTCGGGGAAGGAAAGACTACTCTCATCGAGCGCATTGCCTCATCCTTTCCGTCTCCCGTCGGCTTCATCTCCATTCACAGAGGGGATGAATACTTCATGCGTAATCTCGAGACCGGGGAGGAGGGGCTCCTCATGACGAGGGATAATGTCTTCGAGTCAAAGTGGAAGAACTGGTATGTCGATTTCTCACTCTTCGACTCGGTTCTGGAGAGAATGAAGAGTGTTCACGCCGGTCCGGTATTCCTCGACGAATGCGGACGAATGGAAATCGAAGGGAAGGGTTATGCTCCCGTCATCAGTCTTCTGAAGAACAGGGGCGTCGACTTATACATCACGCTGCGTCGTCCCTTTGTCGATGACTTCGTCCGTGTCTTTTCAATAGTGGATTATTCTCTCGTTCCCGTCGAGCGGCGGGCAGATTTCAAGTAATCTTTCCACGATATCCTTCCTGCCGCCGTAGGTTATGGCGGTCTCGCGGTTCCTTGCAATGAAGGATTCACTGTATGTGAACGGTTTCATATCGGGGGTATACAGGTCCATTCCGAGAGACTTAATCACTGCGTGTGCGGCGGCATAGTCCCAGATGTAGCAGGGCTCGTTGACGCTTACGGCAATATGCATGAAGAGAGCAGGAGCGAGAATCTGGAGTATCTGGGAACCGAACATTCGTATCTTTCCCTTGTAGTGCGTGAAGTCTACGAACCTCAGGAGAGTCGAGGATGCGGTTATCTGCCAGATTGAGTCCTTGTCTCCCGTTACCTTGAGTTCCTCTCCGTTTATTGTCGGCCTTCCGCCGGGATTGAGACGGATGAGCATCCCGTCTTTTGTTGCTCTTCCGAAGCGAGGCGCATAGATTACCGCCCCGACGGGGGAGTAGGAGGAATCGAGGATTCCGAGAGCCACGCAGAATGACGGAAGGCCCTGCGAGTACATGTCCGTGCCGTCGATTGGGTCGAGCACGAAGACGAAGGGCGGATTCGAACTCTTCTCGACTTCCTCTTCCTCGGTGATTATTCCGCACTCGGGAAAGAGTTCCCTTATCGTCTTTATTATCTCGTGGGATATTCCGAGATCCACCTCCGTTACCGGAGATGCATCCTCCTTGTAGCGTATGTGGAGATCCTTCTGCCTGGAAGCCGCCCAGTCTCCCATCTCGACGATTCTTTTCGCAAGTATTTCAAGTTTTCCCGGATCAAGGTCAATTGTTGTTGTCATTGTATTTATGTTATATTCCCTTCTAATGCAGCAGATTGAAACTGTGGTATCAGAATATATCAGGAAGAGCACGGCGTACAAGGAATTTCTTTCGTCTCCCGACGGCCTTATCGACTGCGACTCTCTTTCCTTCTATCCCCTTACACGCTACATAAAGGCAGTGGCAGAGAAAAGGGGAGGACGTACTGTCGTCCTCAGCGCAACCGAGGATGAGGCGAAGACGGTTTACGAAGGACTCAGCGACATCGAAAGTGTTCCCGTAATCTTCATCCCTTCCGACGGCAGGTCGCTCTACTCCGACATAATCGAGAAGAGAATCAACTTCTCGCGTAAGAAGGCCCAGGAGAAATTCATTGATGCTGGAAAGTGCATTGCCGTGATGTCCCTGAGGTCATTCTTGTCTCCCTTCATATCCCCTGAGTCCCTCGCTTCCTTTTCATATACCCTCACATCGGGCTCCGACCTTGATGTCGATTCATTCTCCTCGCTTCTTGTCTCGAGCGGCTACTACCGCTCCGAGAATGCATCGGAGGAGGGAACCTTCACGCTGAGAGGAGAAGTCATCGAAATCTTTCCGTTCGCGGGAGAGAGGAAATACAGAATCTATCTCGACTGGGATAAAATCGAAAGGATCCAGGCGTTGAAGGATGGTGACACGACGAAGACGGAAAGCGTGAGGAAGGTCTCGATTCCCCTCGTGAGGGACGGCAGCATCGAGAACCTTCAGTCAGTCGTTGTCACGTCACTACTGAAGAAGGACGACTACTTCATCATCACGTCCCTCGAGAAGACCGAGTCCTCGTTCAAGGCGCTTCAGAACGAAGCGAAGGACCGCTTCCGCGAGGCCTACAAGGAGAAGGCGGATGCACCGCTACCGGAGAAGTATCTTCTCCCGTGGCCGGAGTTCTTTTCGTCAATGAAGGCCGGAACAGTTGTTCATGAAATCATGAAGAACAGCTACCATCACTTCGCTGTCGAACCCTCGCACTCGTACTTCGGGAACGTAACCTTCTTCAAGGACGAGGCGCGGGCGATGCTTGACGACGGCTGGAAGATTTACATCCTTGCGCCGACGAACATACAGAAGGCGAGACTTGACTCGGTATTCGGTTCCCTTGATGTCGACATCTCCGTCTCGGCTATAGACTCGGGCTTCATGCTCTCATCCGACAAGGTTGCCGTAATCCTCGACCAGGAGATTTTCGGCAGACGAAAGAAGAGAGTGAAGACAGTTGTCGAGACTCTCTCGTCTCCTCTCGATTCCTTTGTCTCCCTCAAGCCCGGAGACTACGTCGTCCACATCAACTACGGAATCGGACAGTTCGAGAAGATAGACAGGGTGAAGTCGGGTGAAACGGAGCGCGACTACATCAAGATTCGCTACTCTGCGGGTGAGGCGCTTTATGTCCCTATTGAACAGGCGAACCTCGTACAGAAGTACATAGGTAATGACGGCAAGCCCCCGAAGCTCGACGCAATGGGAAGTCAGAACTGGGCGAAGAAGAAGGAGAAGGCGAGACAGAACGCCGAGGAACTAGCACAGGAACTCGTGCACCTCTATGCCGTGAGAGAACACACTCCGGGGTACCCCTTTGCAAAGGATACAGACTGGCAGGTGACATTCGAGGCATCCTTCCCGTTTACGGAGACTCCCGATCAGATAAAGTGCATCGACGAAATCAAGGCCGACATGGAGAGCGACAGGTGCATGGACAGACTCGTCTGCGGCGACGTCGGGTACGGCAAGACGGAAATCGCATTCCGCGCTGCCTTCAAGGCCATTATGTCGGGTAAGCAGGTTGCATTCCTCGCCCCGACCGTAATTCTTGCGCAGCAGCACTACGAGAACTTTCTGAGGCGTGTTTCCGACTTCCCCGTGAAGAGCGGACTCTCCACACGCTTTGTATCTGCTAAGGACAACAGAAAGGTTCTCCAGGGGATAAAGGACGGCACGATAGACATTCTCTTCGGCACTCACAGAATCCTGAGTAAGGATATTGAGTTCAAGGATCTGGGACTTCTCATCGTCGACGAGGAGCAGCGCTTCGGCGTCAAGGACAAGGAGAAGATAAAGAAGCTCAGGAGCAACATCGACTCGCTGACGCTCTCCGCGACTCCCATTCCCCGTACCCTCTATATGTCCCTTCTGAAGGTCAGGGACATGTCACTTCTGACGACGGCCCCGAGGGAGAGACTTCCCATCGACACATACATCGGCGAATACGACGTAAGCATGGTGAAGAGTGCGATAGAGAAGGAACTCGAAAGGGGAGGCCAGGTCTTCTATCTTCATAACAGGGTCGAGGACATCGAGGAAGTCGTGATGATGCTCCAGCGCCTGATTCCGTCGGCCATAATCGAATCGGCCCACGGTCAGATGGATGCGGAGAGGATGGAGGAGGTGATGCACCGCTTCATCTACGAAGGCGTCCAGGTACTTGTGTCCACGACTGTCATCGAGAACGGAATCGACATCCCGAACGTCAATACGATAATCGTCGACAGAGCAGACAGAATGGGACTGAGCCAGCTCTACCAGCTCCGCGGAAGAGTTGGAAGAAGCGACAGGAAGGCCTACTGCTATCTCTTCTACCCGGACGGTTCCTCCCTG
Organism: Acutalibacteraceae bacterium; assembly: GCA_963626075.1. Taxonomy (GTDB): domain Bacteria; phylum Spirochaetota; class Spirochaetia; order Sphaerochaetales; family Sphaerochaetaceae; genus Ornithospirochaeta. Next base: position 16,198 of record CAVFVX010000020.1, on the reverse strand, counting down.
CGGGAGGACGCCGTGAAGAGACTGAGGGTTCTCAGCGAGAACACGGAGCTTGGTTCCGGCTTCAAGGTCAGCATGAAGGACATGGAGATTCGAGGCGCGGGAAACATACTCGGACGCGAGCAGTCGGGACACCTCGAGGCTGTCGGACTCGATATGTATCTCAGGCTCATCGAGGAGGAGATAAACAAACTCACAAAGGAAGACGCGGAGACGGAGAGGGAAGCTCTCGTCCAGCTCGACTACACGGGCTTCATACCCGATTCCTATATTACCGATCCTTCCCAGAAGTTCGAGATCTACAAGAAGATTGCCTCGATAAAGACGGAGGGAGAGCTCGACGGCCTCAAGAGCGAAGTCGAGACGAGATTCGGGGAGGCGCCGGAGGAGGTGGACAACCTCTTCTCGATTGCCGAGATTAAGATTGTAGCAAGAGAACTCAGAATCTCGTCACTCAAGGAATACAGGGGAATAATCAGCGTCGTCTTCGAGGAGGTTGCGATTCTCAATCCCACGAAGGTCGTGCAGCTTATATCCCTCTCGAACGGCAGAGTCAGACTGGACCCGAAGGAAATGAACAGACTGACGATAGAAACGGGAACGGTATCTCTCAAGGACAAGGCCGTTCTCATACTCGAAACATTAAGGAGACTCATGTAGCAATGGAAGACGATATACTCTTTGAAAAACTCCACAGAATAGAACTGAGGGAGGGTAATGAACGCACAATCAAGAGCTATGTTCTCAGGAACAACGTTCTCGAGGATAGTGAGAAGGAAACTGTCAGGAAATACGCCGACAGATACTGCCTTTTCTTTGAGGACAGGAAACTTGATTATGCTTCTGTCTTCGGCAACACCAATCCCGTCATCTGCGAAATCGGCTTCGGTAACGGCGAAGTGACCTCTCAGATGGCTCTCATCAAGCCCGAGTTCAACTACCTGGGACTTGAAGTATATCTCAAGGGCTTCGTGAAGCTCCTCGGGACTCTGGGGGAGAATGAAATCGACAACGTAAGAATCATGCGCTTCAACGCCGTTGACGTTCTCGAGCATATGATTCCCGACAATTCCCTCGAAGGCTTCCACATCTTCTTCCCGGACCCCTGGCCGAAGAAGAAGCACCACAAGAGGAGAATAATGAATCCCACATTCCTTCATCTACTTGCTACGAAGATCCGTAAGGGCGGCTACATCTACATGGTGACCGACTGGGAGGAGTATGCGGAGGAGGTGCTGGGCCTCGTCGACGGCGAACCGCTTCTCTACAACCCCTTCTACGACTATGCTCCGCCCGTGACCTGGAGGCCTCTTACGAAGTTCGAGCAGAAGGGAATGAGCAAGGATTACACAATCAATGAAATCTGGTTTGAAAAAAAGTGAATTCCCGGTGATAATCAATTCAAGGAGATAAAGACTATGGCTTACAAAATGGAAATCAATGGAAGGACCATATACCTTGCTCAGAAGGCTGAGTCCGAGTGGGGCGACTACATTGTCTATGAGTGGAACGATGGTGTGTTTATCGATGACGACGAGGACGACTGGTACGACGACGAGGAGGATGAAGAGGTCGACGACGAACTCGTTGAGGATGAAGAAGAATTCGAAGATGAGGATGATGACGAGATAGAGATTGAACTTGGTGAGGACGAGGACGAAGTGGAGGAGGCCGTAAGACTCGACCTCGAGACAATCCTTTCCGCGGGCTTCGTTCCCCAGGGCGGTGTGAGTTCGTTCATGACTCCCGAATACACGACCTGCTACACCCAGGCATTCTACAGGAAAAAGAAATAAGAGACATTCCTGCTCAATATCTGCGGCATGGAGAAATCTGTGCCGTATTTTATACGCCTCTGCCGCCGGACTCAAAGAATGCGAGTGTAATCTCATGGTTCGGGGAAGAGACATAAAGGTTGTCATATCTGTCATTGAACATGATGTTCCTGTAGTAGAGGTCCCTGAGATTATTCGTTTCCTTGACGTTTCTTATCCGCATGAAGCGGTTCTTCGGATCTGTCGTGGTGAAGGCGATGAATCCTTTGTCGAGGGTTTCGAGAGGCCTGAGGTTATGAGATGTGAAGATAAGCTGTCCGCATCCGTTTTCTGCTATCATTCTGAGGAGTTCCCCCAAAAGGTATTCGAAGATTCCGTTGTCGAGTTCATCTATGGCGACTGTTACATCGTTTCTGTTCCAGACTGCAATCAGAAGATTCAGTATGGAGACAATCTTCTTTATTCCTTCCGATTCCGAGCTGAGAGGTATCTTCCTGCCGTCCCTGAGGGACATGAGCTGTACGTTTCTTCCTTCCGCTCCGTCGGACATGTACATCGGCCCCAAGTTTTCAAGCGAGATTGAAAGACCCGGTATGATTGCTTTCAGTACTATATTAAGGTTATCTATAATCTTCGATATGAGTTCGTACTGATCAGAGCGTATTGCGGCAGGTCCCGAGAGGGGAATGAGTACAGACGAAACCTCACCGGGGAGTCTGAAAAGGAGGGGGTGGGTATCGAGTGCAATCATTGCGTTGTTTCTGGTGTTGATAATGAAGAGAGATTCGTTGGCATAGAGTGCGAGACTGCTGATGATTGAAACGTAATGAAAGTATTCGTCACTGTTTCCCTTTTCGTTATCTCTCAGCATCTTTATTATCTCACCGGAGAAGATGAATGAAGTGGAGTGGAGGAGAGCATATCTTTTCAGAACCTTCAGATTGACTTCATCGGCATTTCTGAAGAAGAGCGTTTTCTTCGGACGCGGTGCAATAACATCTGAAGTCGAAGTGTCGATGATACGCCCTTTCTTATTCGTTTCTTCTCCATAGAGTTCCGCTTTTATGACTTCGTTGAATATGCGGATTACGGTATTTGAAGATGCTTCACCCGTGTTGCCTTCAATCTCCTGAGTATCAAGAAGTCCGAGAGAGAAGGAGTAGCTTACTTCCTCAGTCTTATCCCCGTTCTTCAGAATAAAACTAAACGAGAAGTTTGATGAATCTTTTCCGACGGTAATGTAATCCCTGTATTTACAGGGGACTGCCTTACCAGTGAGCACATATTTCAATATTTCAAGAGAATCGATAAGAGCAGTTTTTCCAGAACCGTTCTGACCGTAGAGTCCGAGCAGACTTGCTTCATATTTCCCCGATGGATTCAGAAATGATAATTCTCCATATTCAATGTTTTTGAAGTTGCTGATGACGACACTGCTGAGTCTCACGGAATAATTTACTGACATCTTTCATCTCCAAGTATAGATTAAGTTGATTTTAGTCAAAAGTAAAGATTAAATGAGGATTCGATATAAAAAATATCGAAAATGAATCTAAATATAAGGAAAATGGCAGAAAAAACGGCTGCCCGTTATGGACAGCCGAAGTAAGAAAGAGTTTTTCCGTATTATTCTGTTATGCGTTTTCCTGAGCTTCCTTCTCTCTCTTCGCCTCTGCGATGACGTCGTCGGCAAGCTTACCGTTGAGTGTTTCGTAGTGGTCGAATTCGAGTTCGAAGGAACCGGAGCCCTGAGTCATGCTCTTGAGGTCGATGGCGTAGGATCTCAGCTCTGCCATCGGGACTTCAGCCTTGACGGATGTGAGGTGACCCATATCTTCCTGTCCGAGGACTCTGCCTCTGCGTCCGGAAAGGTCGGAGAGGATTGCTCCCAGGTATTCCTGGTCGACGAAGACTTCGAGCTTGCAGAAGGGTTCGAGTAGTACGCATCCAGCCTTAGCGAGAGCGACTTCCATTGCTCCCTTTGCAGCGAGCTTGAATGCCATTTCGGAAGAGTCTACCGGGTGTTCCTTACCGTCGACGAGGTTTACGCCGATGTCAACAAGCGGATAACCTGCAAGGTAACCTTCCTCCATCTTCTCATGAATACCCTTTTCGATTCCGGGGACGTAGCCCTTGGATACTGCGCCGCCCTTGACGGTGTTCTCGAAGGAGTAGTACTGACCTCTCTCGATAGGGGAGATCTCGATGACGACACGGCCGAACTGTCCGTGACCGCCGGACTGCTTCTTGTGGGAGTATTCGCTGAGACCGGACTTCTTCGTGATTGTCTCGCGGTATGCAATCTTCGGAGTCTTGGTGTTGATCTGGATCTTCTGCTTGTCCTTGATC
>CAVFVX010000020.1:8124-11663 GCA_963626075.1 Acutalibacteraceae bacterium | reverse complement strand
AAGCTGAGCTTACCGGAGAACTGGTCGATTGTTGTCTTGAAGCAGTATGCCTCGGGAGTGCTCTTGGTGCCGATGGGGTAGTTTCTCTCGACTGTGCCGTCTTCCTTCTTGATGTACTCGCACACACCGTCGGGGGTGGGGAAGTTGTTCGCGATGAAGTTCAGAAGCGATGTGATTCCCGCGCCCTTGTCGGATGCGCCGACGAATACGGGTACTACGAGGTCGTGCTTGAGACCTTCCCTGAGACCCGTTCTGATGTCGTCGTCGGAGAGAGTTCCCTCCTCGAAGTACTTCTCGATGAGTTCGTCCGTTCCTTCAGCTGCCTTCTCGATCAGCTCTTCTCTGTATGTGTTGACGTTATCCTGATATTCTGCGGGAACATCGATAACCTCTTCCTTTCCGTTTTCCTTGAAAATGTAAGCCTTGTTCTCAATGAGGTTGATGACACCCTTGAAGTTCTCGGCATATCCCATGGGGATTGTCACAGGTGCGAAGTTCGAATGGAATTCCTCTGTGAGGTTGTCCATTACGTCACGCGAGTTAGCCCTTTCCTTGTCCATCTTGTTGATGAATACGGCTCTCGGCTTCTTTCTCTGGTCAAGTCTTCTCCAGAGCTTGATTGTCTCGATCTGTGCACCGTCTCTTCCGTCGACAACCATGACTGCCGCTTCCGCCGTTCTGAATGAGCAGATTGCCTCGCCTACGAAGTCTGCTGTACCGGGGGTATCGAGAATGTTGATTGTCTTGCCCATCCACTGTGTGGAGGAAAGGGATGTATGTACACTGATCTTGCGGGAGATTTCCTCTTCCGTGTAGTCACTTGTCGTCTTTCCGCTGTCTACCTTTTCTGCCTTTGCGATTGCTCCTGTATAGTAGAGCATCTGTTCAACAAGACTTGTCTTGCCAGTACCATTGTGTCCAACTACAGCAATGTTCCTGATTTCCTTTGTTTCAACGCTCATCATTACCTCCTTATGTAATTAAGCATACTCCAACATGGTAAGGGCTGTATAAATGTGTTGTCAAAAAAAATCTTCACTTTCATTCAAAAAAAAGGCGCCGAATTCGCTTGAACTCAAATTTTCTCTCTCTTTGTTATTTGTCGCACAGAAAGCGACATCTTCCGGTCTTCCGTGAGCTATTCTCCCTCTGTAGAATCAGGAGACAACACATGACAAGAGAAGAAAACGCGGAAGTATTCAGCGATACACTATCCCGGATGAGAAGGAATCCCATTCTCAGAAAGGCGGTTTATGAATCAACAAGGCAGCAGTTCCTTCTTAAGGAAAATGAAAGCTACATCCCTCACTGCGGAGGAACCTACCCTCAGAAGTGCAGGGTGGAGGTATCGAAAAGAAGGACGCTCGAAGCTGCCGGAAGATACCGGGGTATGAAGACGGCCGTCCTCAACTTCGCCTCTGCCGTCAACCCCGGTGGAGGAGTTAGGAAAGGATCCAACGCCCAGGAGGAATCAATCTGCCGCATATCGACATTGTATTCGTCATTGAATGATGACAATATGTGGCGTAATTTCTACCTTCCTCACAGAGCATCCGCAGACAGACGGAACAACGATGACCTTATCTATACGCCAGGTGTCATCGTCTTCAGGAGCGATGACGGCTATATGAATCTTCTTGACGAGAGCGAGTGGTATGAAGTCAACGTAATCACAGCTGCAGCTCCCGACCTCAGAGAGCCCCGTCCGGGCGACTCCGACTACGGAAGGCCGTATATTAAGCTCTCGGAAAACGAGCTTTTGTCCCTCCACAAGAAGAGGATGAGACGCATTCTCTCCGTTGCCGCGGGGGAGGGTAATGAGGCAGTCATTCTCGGTGCCTTCGGCTGCGGTGCATTCCGTAATCCACCTTACATTGTTGCCGAGGCGATTGCTGATGCAATAGAGGAATACAGAAGCCGCTTCAGGGTAATCGAAGCCGCAGTATTCACTGCCGAAGGACGGAGCGAGTACAACTGGGATTCTTTCAGAAGGATACTTTCAGCTATCTGATGTCTACGGCTTCAGGCAGCCCACCGGAACGATGGATATTCCGTCGTTCCTTCTGTATGCATACTCCGTTGTTCCTGTGAGAATCATCTTGAAGGAGGGAGCTCTCATTCCTTTTCCTGTTATGAGTGATTCGAGTTTGTTGAGGTTCTTTGATCCTTCTTCTATTCTCACATCTCCTCCGAGCTTGATTTCCACGAGGCCGTATTTCCCGTTCTTAAGGTGGAGTACGGCGTCGCATTCGAGGCCGTAGCGGTCGCGGTAGTAGTTGACGCTGCCGCCGAGTGCTTCCGTGTATATTCTGAGGTCTCTTATGCACATCGCTTCGAAAAGGAGTCCGAATGTCTGAGAGTCCTTCATTATTTCCTCCGGTCCGATTCCGAGGGATGCGACGGCAATTGAGGGATCTACGAAGTAACGCGTGTCGAGTGACCTTACTGCAGTCTTCGACCTTATGTTTATGTTCCAGGCAGGCATGTCCTCGACTGCAAAAACGCTTTTGAGTGAGTTCACGTAGAGAGCTATCGTATCTTCATCGATTGTATCGAGGTCGTTGACAACTATGTCATCTCTTATGACCTTGTTCGAGATTTTACCTCCCTGGTTGCGTGCTATCGACCGCATGATTCTTCTGACTCTGTCCGGATCCTTTCTTATTCCGTCGGCTCTCGATAAGTCGGAGTTGACGAGACCTTCCACATATTCTTCAACGACGTCGAGAGCAGCTCTGTTACTCTTCCCAAGAGCCTTCGGCCAGCCTCCTCTTGCAATGAGGAAGGCAAGTTCATCGCTTCTGAGTTGATTTGTTCCTCCTACGGGGTCGGAAGAGTTGAAAAGCTTCTCAAGGCTTACTTCTCCGCTTGATTCTCCCGATTCAAAGAGAGACATGGGACGCATTTTCAAAAAAGCATATCTTCCTACTCCGGAGTGTACTATCTTCGACGAATCGGCAGGGACAGCAGAACCCGTGAGAATGAACTGTCCTTCACCATCCCTCTTGTCCACTTCACGTCTCACATAATCGAAGAGTTTAGGAACTGTCTGCCATTCATCGAGGAGTCGGGGTGTTTCGCCGACCAGAACGGAGTCGGGGTCCATGTCAGCCTGATCTTTTATCTTATCGATTTCAACAACACTTTCTGCTGCCTGTTTTGCCGTAGTAGTTTTACCTGTTGCCTTTGCTCCTTGAATAAGAACAGCTCCCATGACTTCAAGCTTGAATTTCAATATGTCATCAACGATGCGATTGCGGTACTCTGCCATACGCCCTCCGGTTGTTTTATAATCTTATGCCTTATAAAGAGGTTTGTAAAGTAATTCGGTTGATTTGTGGTTTTCCGCTCGGTTGATTTGTGGTTTTACGTTCGGTTGATTTGTGGTTTTACGTTCGGTTGATTTGTGGTTTTACGTTCGGTTGATTTGTGGTTTTACGTTCGGTTGATTTGTGGTTTTACGTTCGGTTGATTTGTGGTTTTACGTTCGGTTGATTTGTGGTTTTCCGTTCGGTTGATTTGTGGTTTTCCGTTCGGTT
>CAVFVX010000020.1:0-8067 GCA_963626075.1 Acutalibacteraceae bacterium | reverse complement strand
AGTAACCGATGCCGTCCGGCTTCTCTGCGTAGTGTCCGAACTCCATGCTGAAGCTGCCGCGGCCCTGAGTGGAGGACCTGAGGACAGTCGTATAACCGAACATCTGCCTGAGGGGAACTTCTGCGCACACAGTGTCTGCAGTGGCCTTGCTCTCCATGCTGATGACGATTCCGCCGCGCTGGGTAATCGAGGATATCACGTCTCCGATATACTCGCTCGGGGCAGTAGCCTGTACGAGCATGATGGGTTCCATTATGACGGGGTCAGCCTGACTGCAGAGTCTGTCGAAGGCAGATGCTGCGCAGGACGAGAAGGCGAGCGGGGTGGCAGTGAGCGGGTCGTACTTGATGTCCGTCACGTCAACAGTGATGTCGGTGCATTCGTAGCCGTACTTTATGCCGCTTGAGAATGCAGCGTGGATGCCGTTCCTGACTGCTTCGATTATATCCTCGGGAATATCTCTCGTTTTAGCCGAGATGTTGAGGATGTTTCCTTCTCCCGTCTTCGATGGAGATACCGTAAGCGTGAGCTCTGCGTGGTTCTCCTTGTTCGCAATCGTCCTGTCGTATTCTTCGCTTCCGGATACGGTCGAGCGTATGCACTCGCGGTAGGAGACCTGCGGGTTGCCGACTCTCGCCTCGACCTTCATCTCCTTCGTGATTCTCGTCACAAGGACATCGAGGTGTAGTTCGCCCATTCCCGATATAACCAGCTGTCCCGTTTCACTGTCTTCCTTGTATGTGAAGGTCGGGTCCTCCATTGCAAGTGTCTCGAGAGCCTTCTGGAGCTTTGCCATGTCCGATGTCGTATTGGGTTCGATTGCGACAGAGATGACGGGATTGGGGAATACCATGTTCTCGAGAAGGTACGGATGATTCTCCGTTCCTATCGTATCACCCGTCTGCGCGAGCTTGAAGCCAATGATGACTCCGATGTCGCCCGCCCTCAGCTCGGAGACGTCGTCCTCCCTGATGGCATGCATCCTCACGAGTCTGTTGATTCTCTCCTTCTTTCCCTTGGAGACGTTGTAGACGGCAACACCTTTCTTGAGAACTCCCGAGTACACTCTGACAAAGCACAGCGGGCCCGAGTGCGGATCGACCTGGATCTTGAAGATGAGTGCCTCCAGGGGGCCGTCGGGATTGTGTCTGATTTCTTCCTTCTTATCGGGATTCCTGACGTTGATGACTTCGAAGGGAGGTGTGTCGAGAGGGGACGGAAGATAATCCACGATTCCGTCGAGAAGTGTCTGTACTCCGATGTTCCTGAGAGACGAACCTACGAATACGGGGAGAATCGTCCTCTCTATCGTACACTTCCTGATTGTCTCCTTCATGAGGGAGACGGGGATCTCGGCTCCGTCGAAGTAGAGCTCGGTGATTTCATCCGAGTAGGATGCGAGGCTGTCGATGAGGCTTTCCCTCATTTCGTTGTACTTATCTGCATAATCGGACGGAATTTCGTTTTCTGTTATCGTGGAGCCCTGGTCGTCGGCACTGAAGGTGAGGTATTTCGAGTTCATGAGGTCGATGACGCCCTTGAATTCGCTCTCGCTTCCGACGGGGATGAAGAGGGGAACGGGGTTTGCCCCGAGCTTCTTCTTCATTTCGTCGAGTACCCGGTAGAAGTCCGCACCGAGTCTGTCCATCTTGTTGACGAAGGCGATACGGGGAACATTGTAGGTGTCTGCCTGGCGCCATACCGTCTCCGTCTGGGGCTCGACTCCGCCGACAGCGCAGAATACTCCGACAGCGCCGTCGAGGACTCTGAGGCTTCTTTCGACTTCGGCCGTGAAATCGACATGGCCGGGAGTGTCGATGATGTTAATCTGGTGCTCTCTCCAGTAGCATGTCGTGGCGGCACTTGTTATCGTGATGCCCCTGTCCTGCTCCTGCTGCATCCAGTCCATCGTTGCTTCGCCGTTGTCGACTTCGCCTATGCGGTGGTTCTCTCCCGTGTAGAAGAGGATTCTCTCCGTCGTGGTCGTCTTGCCCGCGTCGATATGTGCCATTATTCCTATGTTTCTTATATTCCTGTCGTCCATGGCTGGAAGAGTAGCATAAAAAGATGTCTATTGCAATTTTCCCCTTGACTGATATACCCCCGGAGAGTATCTTCAGAATACCATACGGGGGTATTTTATATGTGTGAAGAATGCTGCTCGAAAGAAGAGAAGACAACAAGACGCAGTGACGAGGAGAAGAAGACCCTCATCAACCGCCTGAACAGGATTTCCGGTCAACTTAACGGAATAAGGACAATGGTCGAGAACGACCGCTACTGCGTGGACATACTCATGCAGTGCACGGCGGTCAACAAGGCTCTCGATGCACTCGAGCGCGAGATATTCTCCTCCCATCTCCACTCCTGTGTCGCACGCGACATAAGAGAGGGTAAGGACGGAGTCCTTGACGAGACGATGGACATCGTCGAGAGGCTGATGAGATGAGGCGCTTTTCTGTCGGCGGCATGAGCTGTGCCGCATGTTCCGCCCGTGTCGAGAAGGCCGTGAGCAGGGTCGATGGAGTAAAGAGCGTCTCCGTGAGCCTCCTGACGAACTCGATGAACATTGAGGGAACAGCGTCTGACGAGAGCATAATCGATGCTGTCGTGAAGGCGGGTTATACGGCTTCCCCCGAAAACGGAGGAAACTCAAGAGAAGAGAAGAAAGGAGACCTAACTGATAAGGAGACACCGAAGATGATCCGTCGTCTTGTCTCTTCCGTCATCATCACCTGTGTTCTCATGTACTTCTCGATGGGCGCCCTGATGTGGGGCTGGCCGCTTCCGGAGTTTCTGTCACTGAATCATATTTCAATCGGAATCATCGAGATGTTCCTCTCGTCCCTTGTCATGGTGATCAACCAGAAGTTCTTCATCTCCGGCGTGAAGGGGATAATCAACCGCGCCCCGAATATGGACACGCTTGTGTCACTCGGGTCGGGAGTGTCGTTCATCTGGTCGCTCTATCTCCTTCTTGATGCATGCTATAAATCAGCCCTCGGCGACAGTGCAGCCGCCATGAGCGACATCCACGGCCTCTACTTCGAGTCGGCCGCGATGATTCTCACGCTCATAACGGTGGGTAAGACGCTTGAAGCGAGAAGCAGGGGGAAGACTACAGATGCCCTCAGGAGTCTCTCGAAGCTCAGAAGTACAAGTGCAAGACTCATTAAAGACGGAAAGGAAGTCGAGACACCGATAGACTCGGTGAAGGTCGGAGACATCTTCGTCGTGAAGTCCGGCGAGCAGATTCCCGTCGACGGTACGGTAACGGAAGGAACAAGCACTGTAGACGAGTCATCTCTCACGGGAGAGAGCATGCCGGTGGAGAAGGCGAAGGGCTCTTCAGTCTCCTCGGGAACCATCAATCAGTCGGGATACCTTGTGTGCAGAGCCGACAGAGTCGGGGAAGACACTACAATCAGCAGGATAATACAGCTCGTTGAGGAGACTGCGGCATCGAAGGCTCCGATTGCCCGCATCGCGGACAGAGTCAGTGCGGTCTTCGTGCCCGTCGTTCTTACTATCGCCCTCATCACGACTGTCGTCTGGCTTATATGCACGCACGGTGACACGGGCTATTCGCTTGAGCGCGGGATAAGCGTACTCGTAATCTCATGTCCGTGTGCCCTCGGCCTCGCGACTCCCGTCGCCATCATGGTCGGAAGCGGAGTGGGAGCGAAAAACGGAATCCTCTTCAAGAGTGCCTCGGCTCTCGAGGCCCTCGGGAAAGTGAAGACTGTCGCCCTCGACAAGACGGGAACCCTCACCGAGGGAAGGAGCAGCGTTGAAAGAGTATATTCCGTTCCCGAAAAGGAAACAGAACTTCTCCGTGTCGCCCTGTCGCTTGAAAGAATGAGCGACCATCCTCTCTCTCTTGCTGTCGTGAAATATGCCATAGAGAAAGGCATCGAGCCGTACAGCACGGACAATCCCGTAGTTGTTCCGGGAAAGGGTATTAAGGGAACGGTGAACGGACTGGAGACTTACTGCGGCAACCTTGCATTCATCGGTGACTGTGAGATTGAGAACAGGGATTACCTCGATTCCCTCAATAATGAAATAAGTTCCTCTCCCTCTTCCCTTATATATGTAGTATGCGGGAAGGAGTTATTGGGACTCATCACTGTAGCAGACAGAATCAGAAGCGACAGTGCGGAAGCAGTGGAAAAACTCAGCGACATGGGACTCGAAGTTGTCGTCATCACGGGTGACAACGCAAAGACTGCCGAGAACATCTGCAGAGGCCTCAGGGTCGACAGGATAATAAGCGGAGTACTTCCCGGGAAAAAAGCGGAAGAAGTGAGAAAGCTCCGCTCGTCGGGCAGCGTTGCCTTCATAGGGGACGGAATCAACGACTCCCCGGCTCTCACCGAGGCCGACGTCGGAATTGCGATTGGAAACGGTACCGACATCGCAATCGATTCGGCATCGGTAGTGCTGATGAAGAGCACGCTCATGGATGCGGTGGGGGCGATCAATCTCTCGCGCTCCACTTTGAGGAACATCTACGAGAACCTCTTCTGGGCATTCATCTACAACCTCATCGGCATTCCTCTTGCAGCCGGAGTCTTCATCCCGCTCTTCGGATGGACGCTCCAGCCGATGTTCGGGGCCCTCGCGATGAGTCTCTCGTCGTTCTGCGTGGTATCGAACGCGCTGAGACTTAATCTGACGAAAATCTACAGAATACACAAAAGAGAAAAACCGGAAATGAACCCGGTGAAGGAGAAAAGGAATATGACAAGAACTATGAAAGTTGACGGCATGATGTGCCATCACTGCGAGATGCATGTCGAGAACGCTCTCAAGGCTCTCGACGGGGTGGAGTCGGTAAAGGCGGACCACGAGAAGGGCGAGGTTGCCGTCACTCTCACGAAGGACGTAGACAATTCCCTCCTCAAGGCAGCGGTCGAGAAGGAAGGATACGAGGTGAAGGGTATCGAATGAGACGGGGGAGGAGAGAAATCTCCTCCTCTTGCGTCTTTTGTGTTGTTACGGCCTTCTTCTTCCGTTAAGATTTATTCGTCGGGCTCTCTCTGTCCCGGAAAGGCGGTATGTTTTGGAGAAGACTTACACTTATGAGATTCTTCCGGAGTATCTTTATGAGAACTGGGAAACGAAGCATCTCTATGTCAATTGCGTTGAGAAGGATGATGATACCGTTTATCAGATATATGAAGGCGACTTCTACACCATCGATGTAATTGACGACTCCGAAAAGAGTCGTACCGATTTCATTGATTACAACATAGACTGGGAAACTGCGTGCGAAATCAGGACATTCGTAAATCCACGGACGGACGAAGATCATCTCAGAGCATCACGGATCAGGCAGTTTGTTATTCATCAGTTTCTGACCAATCCTTCTTCCCAGGGAGTACTTGTTTCGTTCTTTCTTCGCAACAATGTACGATTCAATACCGATAATGCTTATGAAAAGATTGATTCTCTTCTGAAAAGAAACAGTTACAGTATAACCAGAGACAGTGAACTCGTCCGGCTGTGTCTGGAGACGGAACTTGCTCAGTCGTACATCCATGACCTTTACTGGGTACGCCTTGAAGCACCCCGCGGTTCTTCGTTCTTTCTCGGAGAGAGTCCGCTTTTCCTTCTTAATCTGATTGACTCCGACTGTGTCGGTGATCCCTTCATTCCGTACGGCTGTACGGGAACGATTCTCTTCATGCCGCTTTCTCCTGAGTATGCGGTAGCTATATATGACGGTGAGGCCTACGATCTCAAAACGAAAAAACTGACGGGGAAGGATGTCGAGACATACAATGCGATAACTGTGGGGCTATCACAGGAAGTTATCCTCGGCGATTTGAAGAAGGAGATTCCCCGTTACAGAAAGGCGAAGAAGAGAAGCGAGACGGAGGAATTATCAATCGCGGATTTCAGGCCGTCTGTATTCAGCGTAAAGAAAGACTGCCCGGGTGAGAACTGCGGCTACAGGGAATATGTCCGCGACGTCATGGAATATGACAGAAAGTACCTGAGCGAAAAAGAGGATATCTTCGATATATACAACCGCGCTGTTCATACGTCGGATACGATGCGTATCATGGCAGATCATCACCTCCGGCGCATGGAAAGAAGAAAGCAGGAATCAGCCGGAGAAAAGAGCGATGACAGCTGCGTAGAACAGAAGGGAGAGAATTAAGAATGAAGAAGGATGAAATTGAAAAGAGCGAGTACCAGGTGATTCCCGAGTGTGTGATAATGAACTGGAATGCTCATGGTTATGTGGTGGATTTCGTTGATAAGACCGATGACGCAGTGTGCGAAGCCAATGTCGACGAGATGTTCAACATCAGTGCAGTGTGCGATTCATCATTCGTTGATTTCGAATTCGGGAATCCTCTCTTTGATGACGAACTTGTCGACACTGTTAACGAATTCGTCAAAAAAGAACCAGATGAGGAGGAGATTTCCACTTATCTTTTAAGGAATCTTGTTCTTCTCGAATTCTTCGCCAATCCGTATTCCCAGGGGTGTATTTCTTCTTCGCTGCTCCTTGAAGATATTCGTTTCAATACGGAGAAGAAGCCTGAGGAACTTGACCCGGTTATAAAAGGAAAACTTGATGAGGATATACGCGAAAGCGACCTCATAAGACTGTGGAAGGAATCGGAACTCGCAATTCCGTACATAATGGATCTTTCCATGACACGTCTTGAAGCCCCCGACGGTGTGGACTTCATGCTCGGCGAGAGTCCGCTGTTTCTCTTCAATCTTCTTGACAGGGATACCGTCTTCGACGTCTTTCTCCCGTTCGGTTACACCGGTACGATACTTCTCATGCCTGTCTCCCCGAAGTATGCAGTCTGTTTATATGACAGAAAAGCCTACAGTCTCGATAGTCAGGTTCTGAGCATAAGTGATGTTGAGAAGTACAATGCCGTCGTTCTTTCTACAGGGTCCTTTCCCCTTATACACGATGTCGAGAAACAGGCTCCTTATTACGGACATTCCAAGGAACTGAGCGGGTCAGAACCCTCCGTTGAGGATTTTTCCCTCTCTGTGTTTTCGCTGAGAAATGACGTAACCCCCGGAGATTGTGACTACCGTTATTATGTCCGCCATGTCATGGATTATGACAGAAAGTACTTCATCGAGAAGGAAGACATCTTCGACGAGTTGAACATGAATCAGCGTCTGTCGGACATGAATCAGTTTTATCTCGATTGCATGCTCGGACGTGCTGGCAGGGGAGGTATCCGGACTTTGAACAACGGCGGAGAAGAGACCGGAGGAGAAAGAAAATGAAATCAGTGAACAAGAACGAATGCATATACTATTCCGTACCGGTCTGGATTACGAAGTACTGGGCTGATGACAAGGGACAAGTGAAGTTCATCATGAAGGACTTCGACGACAAAAGCGACGAAAGCGATGTAGACAATCTTTTCCAGGAAAGCGTCGAAATCTACGACGGTCCGAAGGATACTGACGATTTCGATCCTTTCCTCAGTCCGGTGATGGAGGAGGCCCTTACGGCGCTTGCCGGGGGAGATGTCACGAAACTCAACCGGAAGAATATCTCCATATACATCTATGCAAGCTGCCAGTACAACGCAAACTTCAGATCCATCGGACGCTGCCGCAATGTAATGAGAGATAATTCGGGCCTCATCAGGGAATACACCCGGAAGGGGAAACTTGACTACATTCTCATGCTTCTGCTTACCTGCCTCAGACATACCGATGAAGTGGAGACTGCGATTAAAGAGGCCGTTGAGAACGTCCCCATGTTTCTCGACCTCACACCTCTTCTCGTCTCTGCTCCCGAAGACTCCGCATTCGTTCTTCCTGACTGCCCGGTTCTCTTCTTCAATTTCCTCAATCCATCGCGGAAGGTGGAATCGCTGAATGGAGAAGACTACTATGGAACATTATTCCTTCTTCCGATTTCGCCGCGTTATGCTCTCTGCCTTTATGACAGCTATACATACAGGATAATCAACCCACCCACGGGGCAAGCCCCGGGGTATGTGACGGCCTGACGGCCCCATCCGTCAGTAACCGTTCGGGTTGAACAGCTCAAGCACTCTGTAGTGC
>CAVFVX010000019.1:0-24949 GCA_963626075.1 Acutalibacteraceae bacterium | reverse complement strand
GCCTTCATACTTCACATCATCGACGAGCCGCCGGTGACAATCCGGCATGCCATCGAGGCGATGAGGAGTGCTCCGGTATATACCGAGCCCGTCTTCCTGTATGCACTTGTTCCGATTAGGCTGAGCACGACACCCCGAAGCGCAAAGAGAATCAGAAGCGACATGAAGGAGTCTCCGAACGTGAAGCCGAAGAGTACGTCCGCGCCGGGTCCTATGTTGAGGAAGAACGGAATGTACTCCACGAGTACGACAATGAGTATTCCTCCGACCATCATCAGCGCATTCCTCCATCAGGAACCTCCGGAAGCCGCGAGGTCCTTCGATATATGTCGCGCTCAGCGCGAGGACGCCATTATCCTGCTGTTGTTGAGAATGAAGAAGAGTGCGAATACCGGGAAGTACACACAGAACTGTCCCGGTCTTGTGAGGTCGAATGTTCTGAAGAAGGCCATATGAATCTGAAGTCGAGGAGGAAGTATCTTACAATTCGTTATGTCAACTGTAAAATCCAAACAAAACCAGCCCACACCTATTCCCCACCACCGTACTTTGTGCTTAAAATCACGCCCATAGGAGAAAACAATGAAGAAATTTTCCATCATCATGCTCATCCTTCTCGCAGCATGTTCATTCATCTTTGCAGGTTCACTTCCGGACGAAGTTATGTCGATAAGGGCTGTCGGTGATTACCGCCAGATGACATCCACCTCAGGTACATATAAATCTGTCAATAAGCTCCTCGGAGCAGGTGTTGCCTTCGACTACGACCTCTACCTCAACAACTACGTAGGCTTCTTCTTCGACTTCGGTCTCACGGTTCCCGTGAAGAGCACAGTTGACGGCGTCAGCCAGGCTTTCGAATACAGGGATTTCCCCGTCTACACGCAGATGGGTCTCGTAGGAAGAATGCCCGCAAGCAACACTCTCGGCCTCGATTTCAGATTCGGCATCGGAATCGTATATGACAAGGCAACATCCTATGGACAGGTTGTCGCTACGTATGAGACGCCGAGCGCATATTACTTAATCTATAGAAACTATACACTCTCCAAGATTGAGTGCCAGCTTGTCGCAGGTCTCGGAGTATATGCAAACCTTGACGCAGAAGGTGACTTCGGCGTAAGAGTCGGTGCAATGGCTGCATACACATTCGCAACCGGTCTCTATGAGGAAAACGGCAGAAGATACAACGATCAGGTTGCAGACCTCAAGAGAGTCGGCTTCGAAATCCAGCCCTACGTTGCAATGACATTCGGTTTCGGCAGCGACAACTAAGAAAACCGTAAAACACTTCAGCAGCCTCAGCTTTCGCCGGGGCTGTTTTTCTTGAGGTACTCCACCGGAACCCGTTTCGTCAGCCATACGCCGTTCTTCGACAGGAAGAAGACAAAGCCGTCCTTCACCATCCGTTCCGTATCGACGGTGTATACGACGGGACGGCCGTGTCGTGAGCCGACAGTGACCGCTGGGTTGTAATCGGAGGAGAGATGGACATAGAGGCGTGACTTCGGAAGAAGACCAGTTTCATCAATGGATGCAACGAACTTCTCCCCCGTTCCGTGATAGAGCACAGCCGGAGGAACCGCTCTCTCGAGCTCCACGTCGACATTGACCGAGTGTCCCTGGTTCGCTCTTATCTTCGTTCCGTTCTCATTGAACGTATAGCGCTGCTTGTTGTCGAGTCTGACTATTTCCTCAAGGAACTCTCTCGTTATTCCGAGCTTCGATATAAGTTCTTCCACATCAGCCCAGCCGTGCTCGTCAAGCGTTATGCCGATGACAGACGGATTATGTCTCAGGAGCAGGGCAATGAGCTTTCCCGTCGATACTCTGTCGGTTGTATCGAATGTACGTTTTCTCTTTCCGTCTCTCACTTCCATATTCACCTCAGATGAATGAACTGAAGAGGCCGAAGACGATGATTGTCACAAGCCCCGAAATCACAAGCGAAAGGCTCGATACTGCACCTTCCACACTCCCTATCTCCACGGCCTTCGCCGTTCCTATTGCGTGCGAAGAAGTTCCTATGGCGACACCCTTCGCGACCGGGCTCTTTATGCGGAAGACTCTCATCACAAGCTCTGCCGTCATGTTACCGAATATTCCGGTGATTATGATAGCTGCCACGGTAATCGATGAATATCCTCCGTATTCCGATGATAGCGGCATTCCTATCGCAGTCGTCACAGACTTCGGTAGCAGAGTCACGTATTCGGAGTGCGAGAGCGAAAAGACAAGCGACAGAAGCAGTATTCCTCCGAGACTCGCTATGACTCCGGAGAGTATTCCGAGAAGTATTGCAACGGGATTTTTCTTCAGTATCCTGAACTCCTCGTAGAGAGGAACCGCAAGCGATACAGTTGCCGGAGTCAGAAGCAGCGTAAGAATCTTCGAGCTCTTCTCGTAAACGGAGTAGTCAATTCTGAAGACCGTGAGGAAGAGGATGACGAGAATGACTGAAATAAGAAGAGGATTGAAGATCTCCTTCTTAAGCTTCCTCTTCAGAAAGAGGCCGACTTCGAATGCGCCCAGGGACAGCAGCACTCCCGAAAAGACGGAAGCAGAGAACAGTTCATTCATGCTTCTTCCTCCCGATGAGGATGTCTGCCACCTTTCCCGATACTCCCATCACGATGAATGTGAGAACCGTGCAGGCGATGACAAGAGGAACGATGAGCCTTCCCGCTTCATCCCCGAGTGTCATGACGCCGACTGCAGAAGGAATGAACATTACGCTCATCACGGATACAAGAAAGGATGCCGTGTCCTTCACGCTGTCGAGTTTCACGATTCCCGTCATCAGAAGGACAAAGAGAATGACAAGGCCGTAAACCCCTGCGGGCACGGGAACGGGGATGTAATATCTGAGAACTTCTCCGAGAAACGAAACAAGGAGAATGATGAAAACCTGATTAATGTACTTCATGACAATATCCTCACGGGAAAAAGACTTTTCTGCAACAGGTAAGAGAAAAGTTTGTATCAAATATTGTAATATATGTCTTATACTTATATACCTATCTAGGAATCTTATCTTTAACTATAATTTTTAGATTATCATCTTCCGTGCATGTGGTTCGAAACAATCTGAAACTAACGTTCATCTCCGAATCATCAAGGGATATTCATTCTGAACCCCGGTTCATCAAATGAGGCACCGTTTCCGATGCCCCGCATAACATGTAATTCTCTTTCAATGCAAAGAAGTTAGTATTCGATGTTTCTCATATTGGAGCCTTCTCCCGCGAGACTCTCGAAATCCTTCCTGAACGCCGCTACGGCAGCATCGAGTTCGGCACTCCTGACGAATGCGTCAATGACAGAAGGTGCGCAGGTTGCGGCAGCAATGCCGTATTCGCAGAGCGAGAGAACCTGCATGGAGTTCTTGAAGGAAGCTGCAAGGATCTTCGTCTCGAAGCCGTTGTTCTCGATTATGTTCTGCATCTTCTTTACGGTCTCCACTCCGTCGTAGCCGAGGTTGTCTATTCTGTTGACATAGGGCGCTATGTAGTCGCATCCGCACTTTGCCGCAAGATAAGCCTGGAGCGGTGTGTAGACAGCGGTACCCGTAAGTCTGTAGCCCATTTTCTTCAGAGCCTTCATTGCCTTGAAGCCTTCCTTTACTGCGGGAATCTTTACATAGGTTTCATCTCCGAGAACGGCTGTGATACGTGCAGCATCCAGTATGATTCCTCCCGCATCATCGGTCGCTACGACCTGTACATGAAGGTCTCCTTTCTTTCCGATGAAGTCTCTTATCTCTCGAAGAACCTCATACGGTTTTCTCCCGGTCTTCGAGAGAATCGAGGGATTCGTCGTCACACCGTCAATCGGGAAGTAATCATAGAGTCTCTTTATTTCCGTTATATCTGCATCATCAATGAGAAGCTTCACTTTCAGTCTCCTTTGTCCGTTATGAGATTATCACCCTCGACTTGCATGAGTCCAGTTCTGACTGCTATTTCTCCCTGTCCGCATTGCCGGAAGCTTTAATCTGCTCGCTGATGATACGGATTACATTCTTCGCATTCAGAGGCTTTGCTATGTGAGCGTTCATTCCGGCCTTCTTCGTGGCGATTCTGTCTTCGACGAAGGCATTGGCAGTCATGGCAATAATTGGAATCGTCGAGGCATCTTTCCTGTCCATGGCGCGGATCCGGCGGGTTGCTTCGTAGCCGTCCATAACCGGCATCATGATATCCATGAGTATGGCCGATATTTCCCCCGGCTTTGACGAAGAAAATTCAGAGACCGCCTCTTCGCCGTTACGGGCCTCAATCACATGCGCACCGGCCGTCTGCAGAAGGAAACGTGCAATCTCAAGGTTCAGGTCATTGTCTTCTGCAAGAATTACCGTAACACCTTCGATGGAAACATTCTCTTCTTCGTCCTGCGAGGCACCCGTGTGTACGGTGAAATCAACTTCGAACGGTATCTGGATGGTGAATGTTGTTCCGACATCCTTTTTACTTTCGAAGGACATTGTTCCGCCCATCTTCTGAGTGAGATTCTTTGCTATTGACATGCCGAGTCCGGTTCCGCCGTACTTGGTACGCACTCCGGCATTCTCCTGCTGGAAAGGTTCGAAGAGATGTTTCTGGAACTCCTCGCTCATTCCGATTCCGGTATCACGGATGGTAGTCTCGATAACGGTTGTTCTTCCGTCGAATGAAACCTCCCGGGATGTGAACCAGACCTTTCCGTGCGGTCTGTTGTACTTGATGGCGTTGCTGAGGATGTTGAGTACAAGACGCTTGTAGTGTACCGGGCTCCCGATAAGGGAGGTATGTTCGATACTGCAGTCCCGGACGACTTCGATGTCCATCTCCTGTGCCATCTTTTCGATGACTGTGAGGATTTCTCCGGATATGTGCATGATGTCGAACGGAACACGCTCCAGCACCACCTCTCCCGACTCAAGTTTGCTCATGTCGAGTACTTCGTTGATGAGCTCCATCAGTATGTTCGACGACTCGCGTATCTTGGTGCGGCAGTCACGCTGTTTTTCATTATCACCGTCGAAGTGGTCTGCAATATCAAGCATACCTCTTATGCCGTTGAGAGGAGTACGAATGTCATGGCTCATGCGGAGGAGAAACTCGGTCTTGGTCTTGTTTGCCCTCTCGGCTTCGTCTGCAGCAGTCTGAAGCTTCTCACGGTAGACACGCTCTATTTCACTGCGTTTTCGCTCTGCTTCGAGCTGAATCCTGATGATGTCGTCGATGCTCTGGAAGCCGAGTATCGCCTTTCTGCCGTTTTCATCCACACGGCTCATATTGTACTGGAAATAATGAGTTTCACCGCCGGCCGTACTGCGGTAGTTTCCCGTGAACTCATTCTCAGTCGAGAGTCGTTTTCTGACGTTCTCCACATCGAACACCTTCGCGGTTTCCGCCCTGTCTTCCTCAGCTACCACGTTGTTCAGCCAGTCAGAGAGAAGCACGTTGAAGGAGAACTCGTGTCCGACTCCTTCCTTTTTCAGCCTGTCATAGCCGGCATCCAGCTTCAGTATTCTGGCCGTTTCCTTTTCCAGATCCACAAGGTAGACATTCTTGAAGGAGCGCGCAAGCGTATTGGATATCATAAGCTGTTCTTCGAGCTGTGCTCTGTAATTGAGCTCCTTAAGCTTTTCGGGTGTAACGTCCCTCGCCGCATATATTGCAGATATGACTCTTCCCTTCTCATCACGCTCCTTCACGATGAATCGGGATTCGAGCCACTGTCCGTATGGGGTCCTGTATTCAGCAACAAGTGATGTGTCACTCCCCATGCGTTCCGCCACCGTCGAAAGATCGACAAAAGCCCGCATACGCTCGATATCATCCGGATGCATGAAGTACTCCAGAACCTTTTCCATGACATCGTCGAAGTTGCCCCGTGCTTTTCCGTCCATTACGCTCTCTATGGGGGAACTCGTCTGGATGATCTTGTAGCCGTGCGTCACAAGGTCGGCCTCTATGATAGTCGTATAGATAGTAGAGAGTGCATTTATGACTGCCGCGTGCTCCTGAGCCTGCTGCATTGCCCTGTCGCGCTCGGCCTCTTCGTCGATGCACTTCGCAACGCATATTGCAGTAACCCTCTCGGGTGTGCATTCGGTGCAGATTATGTGGGTGTCCATATAGTGGACTTTCCCGTCATCGCTGTTCTGAGGATGCCTCAGAGAAAGCTCCTTCCTTCCACTGCGGAATGCTCTGACGGCGTTACTGCGGCTGAAGAGCGCAGTAAATGCTTCGGCAACCAGGGGATCGGGAATCGTCGAAGCTCCGACGCTTACAAGTTCCTCGACCGTTCCGGAATACGGTGAGCTCTTGTTGTGGAAGTTGTCGTACTCGACCATGGAGTAACTGTCAGAGGTGTAATCAATGCTGATGACAAGAGGATAGACGATACCGAGTGCCTTGAGATAATGTCTGATAAGAGTATTGCGCTCCTTCTCCTCCTCATAGGCTTTTACAAGATCTTCAAGTTTTTCCTTTTCCCTGAGCTTTTCAAAGACGCTTTCCCTGATGTCATGAACAACGCAGATGCAGTAGCCCCTGCGGTCGGAGGGATAGGCTTCCGCATGCATGTACATTCCCTTCACTTCGGAGATGTTATCGGCGCTGAGGCTCTCCCCGAGACAGGCGGCCCTGTAACAGAACTCAAGCCACTTTTCATTTCCATGAGGAAAAACCTCACTGAATCTGTGCCCGACGAGCTTATCAAGAGACAGATTCTCCATCCTGGCAAGTTCCTCATTGGCACTGATGCATATCAGGTCGGACGGCTTTCCGTCGTCATCGAGTTCCACACGAATCATGCAGCAGCCGTGAATATCGTCCTTAACCGGTCCTGCGATGTCAGTTCTTTCAGACATATGATTTCCCTTTTCCTCATTCCATTCTCCTTCATTATCCCGGAACTTGCAAACTCGATTTTCGCACGCTTCCGGGGAGGCAGATTCTTACGGAATTCCGACGGGGAACTGAAAACTAATGCCGCCCTTCCGGACGGCATTGTAAGCTTTGTTTTTTACTTTATCAGAGGTCGTCTCCGATACCGAAGTCATCGGTGAGGTCGACTGTCTCGTCGGCCGTTGTCGTTTCGCTCGTAGTCGCGAGGGAGACGAAGTCCGTCATCCAGATGCTCTCGTCGAGGCCCGCAAGGAGTGCGGGAATATTGACTACGACTGCGTCCTTCTTGAAGGGGATGGAGAGTTTTATCTTATGGGAGACTTCCTCACCGCCCTTCTTCTCCGTAACGAGAAGTTCGATGGTCCTGGACTGTCCCATTATGTCGATTTCTCCTCTCTCCCTCTGGTAGAGCTTCTTGGTCTCTCCGTCCTCGTTGACGAACTCAACCTTGTAGAGAGCACTCACCTTCCCGCCCTCGTACTCGAGAGCCTTGTTGTCAAGGTAGATTATGTGCTTGCGTCCGATGAGGACCATGATTACGGCAATCACGATGAGAAGAAGTATGGATGCCGCTCTGAACCAGAATGTCCTGTTAGTCTTGATCTTCATGTTATGCCTCCACACCTTCCGCTTTCTGTGCCGCGGCAAGCGCCGCACCGCCCTGGCTCTGGACTCGTCTCTTCTTGCTTTCGTACATCGCAAGGGCGAGAGTGATGACGCCGTAGGATGCGAACACCCTGAAATACTCACCGATCATCGAGTCGCCTGTGATTACCGTTCCCGTCGTCGGAGCGACGATGAACATGAGGTGGAAGAGCGTGACGCCGAGGAACACGTTTCCTATGCTTGCCTTGTCGACGGAGGCTCCTCCGACGAGAAGTGCCGCTATACAGAACATACCGATCTGGGAGTGAGCGGAGTATGTCGAGAGGTTACCGATGTTCTGGAGGTAGATGATCATGCCGAAGCCAGCGAAGACAGTCGAGATGATGATAGAGATGACTCTCGTCTTCTCTACGGCAATACCCGCACTTCTTGCGACCTCCATGTCCTGTCCGACCGCTCTCATGTCCTGCCCCAGCTTCGTCTTTCTGAACCAGACGATGAAGAGACACATGAGGGCGATGATGATGAACGTGAGTACCGGAATCTTGACGCCGCCGATACGGATTGCGAGGGCGTTGTCGAGAGACTGTCTCATGTCTGCAAGAGATACGGTGTTTCTGATGCCGTAACCTCTCGGAAGGAGGATGTCGTCATGGATGATCGGGATGATGACGCCCATACCGAAGAGTACGAGAAGCTGATAGATGCCGTTCACGAAGTAGTTCATGATGTAACCGGTAATCATCTCCCTTCCCTTGGCCTTGTTCATGATCGTTCCGCAGAGCCACCCGAGGAATACGGAGATGGGAATCGAGATTATCATGGCAAGCACGATTCCCGGGATTCCCGCGATTCTCCAGTCGGATACGAGAATAAGTCCGATTTCCCCGGCCATTGCTCCGAGCGTCATACCGAAATTGAGGCCCATGCCGGCCATGATCGGAATGAGGAGCGAGAGGATAAGGAACGAGTTACGTGCTATACGTGTGACTATCTCACTCAGGAGAAAGCTCACGCTGAATCCCGATACCGGAATACATACTGCACATATGATTATGAACATCAGTGGAACAGAGTTGTTCTTTATGAAATTGAGTACCTTCTTCATCTTGTTGCCTCACTCTTTCTTGTCAGGGCATAGAGAATCATTCCGTTGGAAGCGATTGTTCTGATGACCTCCGATATGTCGAGTCCCTCGCCCGTGATCATGATCATCAGGTTGTTGATGACCGTCGGCGTCATTGTGACGATTCCCTGGAAGAGGAAGGTTCCGATGATGACGTTCTTTATGTTTGCCTTGTTGACCGTCGCGCCTCCGATGAGAATTGCGGAGACCGCGGGGAGAGCCATGTTGAAGGGAGCCATGTAGAGCTGTATCCAGCCGAAGCCCTGCTCGTAGACGAGGATTCCGACTGCTCCGAGCCATGTCGACATGACGACGGATAACATTCTGATTCTGTCCACGTTGATTCCGCTCGCCCTTGCGAATACGGGGTTCGAGCCGACTGCAGTCATTGCCGTTCCCGTCTTCGTGTGGAGAAACGCCCACATGAGGAATGCCAGTAAGGCGAAGAAGAGAATCGCCCCGGTGGGGAACGAGAAATGTCCGATCTCGATCTTGAGGAAGTTCGAGAGAGCGCCGTTATAGAAGCCTTCGAGTGAGATTGTTGTCCTCAGTCCCGTTCCCGCATAGCCCCAGACCATAGTCGGGCTGTGATAAGGCAGCAGAAGCCACATCATGCACATGAACGACACTGCCGAGAAGCCGACGTAGGTTGCAATCATCATCTCGCCGCCCTTTATCTTATTAAGGAGCCAGCCGTACCCCGCGCCGAAAAGGAGGGCAAAGGGAGTACAGAGAACAATCGCCATGAAGAAGCTCGCAACTCCGGTGAATCCGAATTCGATTGAAAGCGTCGCTCCGAGGAGTCCCGAGATGATTCCGAGCGGAAGGCCGAAGTTGAGGCCGCAGCCGGAGTGAATCATCGGAACCATTGCGAGTACGAGCACCGCGTTCCAGCTGAAACGGTTGATGGTGTTCGTGATCTGCGTGAAGAAGTTGGACCCGACGAAGGGTGCCGCAATGAAGAGGACAAGCAGGAAGCCCGCGATGATGAGTCTCGGCAGTCCGAAGGACTCTGCAGCCTTCTGTATCTTCGCCCTGAATGAATTGTTTACAGTAAGTGTTTCGCTCATTTTTCCTTCCCCTACTTTACGTTGCTCACCATGAGGAGACCGAAGTCCTCGCTGGGGGACGATGACGGAAGAATTCCGGCAATCTTGCCGCCGGATACTATTGCGATGCGGTCGCAGACACTTCTGAGCTCCTCGAGCTCGGAGGAGATCATGACGACGGTTACGCCGTTCTCCCTGTTGAACTTCCTCAGGGCATCGAGTACGAGAGCCTTCGCTCCGACGTCGATTCCGCGGGTAGGCTCACTGACGAAGAGAAGCCTCGGCTCAAGTGCGAATGCCTTGCTGAGGCACACCTTCTGCTGGTTGCCGCCGGAGAGTTCCTTCGCCTTCTGCTTGGAGGAAGTACACTTTATCTTGAGTTCGTCTATGTACTTCTCGGTAACTTCGTTGATTGCCTTGTCGTCACGCCACTTTATGGCGCCGCCGAGGTACTTCTTCACGAACTTGTCATTCACCTGCATTGCGCTGAAGGCGATGTTCCACTCGAGTGTTTCGTCGAGCAGGAGTCCCACGCCTCTTCTGTCTTCACTAACGAATGCCATGCCGCTGTCGAGGCATTTACGCGGGGAGTTGAGAGGAATCTCCTTACCCTCGAACGTGACCTTGCCGCCGGCGTCGTATAGTCCCATGATTCCGTTCGGGATTCCGAGCTTGCCCTGCCCCGCAAGGCCTCCGATACCGAGTATCTCACCCTTCCTGACATCAAGACTTACGTCTCTCACGAGTTCGCCGGGCATGTCGACCCAGAGGCGGGAGATGGAAAGCACGGTTTCGTCGCTCGCCGTCTTCGCTTCAGCCTTCTCCTCCGTCTTGTTCTCTTCGCTCTTTCCGCGCCCTACCATCCATGCCGATATTTCAGCAACGCTCGTGTCGGCAGCCTTCACGTTCTTCACGATGAGGCCGTCCCTCATCACGAGGACGTTGTCGCAGACGGAGAGAATCTCCTGGAGACGATGTGTAATGAAGATGACCGAGATTCCCTTTGCCGCAATACCTCTTATAGACTGGAGAAGCGCCTCAGCTTCCTTTTCAGTAAGAACGGCTGTAGGCTCGTCGAGGATGAGAATCTTCATGTTCTCCTTGCTCAGTTCTCTCGCAATCTCCGTGAACTGCTTGTGCCCGACGGGCATCTGGGAAATGACCATGTTTCTGTCGATATGAACGCCCATCTTCTCGATTGCGTCCCCGGCAATTCTGTCCATCTCCTTTCTGTCGAGCTGATTGAGCCTCGACCCGAATATGTTGGCGACGAACGAAGGCTTCTCGGGCTCTCTGTTGAGAACGATGTTCTCGGCTGCCGTGAATCCGGGAATGAGCGAGAATTCCTGATGCACCATTCCGATTCCGGCTTCAATTGCGTCAAAAGGTGTATTGAAGTGGACGGTCTCCCCGTCGATTATGACGTCTCCGCCGTAGCCGCCGGTCTCCCTGATGACGTCCATACCGAAGAGAATCTTCATGAGGGTGCTCTTTCCGGCGCCGTTCTCTCCGACGAGGCCCAGCACCTGTCCCTTCTCCATGGTGAAGTTGATGTCGGAAAGGACCTTGTTACCGAAGAAGTCCTTGCTGACGTTCCTTACCTCAAGTAAAGGAGCTTTGTTATCCATGCTTTTTACTCCATCTCTTAAATTTTCAGATCGAAGGAGGGGTTCCTCCCTCCGTCTGGAAATTTAAGAAAGGAAGGCCTCTCCGGCCTTCCTCTCCTGTGTCCCGAAGGGAAGTCTTACATTGTTGTGTAAGCCCATTCCGGAACTTCGACTTCTGTCGAATGCATGTACTTGTCTCCGTCCTTGCCCATGATGTATGTATCCTGGTAGACGAGGAAGACGTTGTCGAGCTTGACGCCTGTGGAAGCGTTGGTGTAGTTTGCTCCGTTCCAGCTTGCGTTGGGTGAGTAAACCTTGTAAGCCTCTGCGAGGTCATCCATGTCGAGGAGTTCGCTCTTGCCTGTGATGACGTTGTAAGCGTGCTCTGCAAGACCTGCGGAAACCGTGTAGCCGTATGAGTAAGCCCATGTTCCGAATCTGCCTGCACCGCCCTGCTCGACGACTGCTGCTTCAACCTTTGCAAGGATCTTCTCGAAGTCGCCGGCTTCCTCTGTGAGGTCGAGTCCGAGAGCTCCGGGGTATCCCATGAGAGGTGACGGAAGGTCAGCTTCGATGAAGTAGCCGCCGTATGTGAGGAGCTGCTTGAGAAGAGGCTCTGTATGAGCATCGTTCGTGCAGAAGAATGCAGCCTTTGTGCCGTACTTCTCGATCCACTCGGGAACCTTCTCGAGGATGTAAGCCTGAGCGCCTGCAACACCTACGTCGGTTGTCGGGTCCGGAGCTGTCTCGAGGACGAACTTCATGCCGAATTCCTCACATGTCTTCTTCATGATTGCGACACGGCGGGACATTGTCTCGTAAGCCATGTGGCGGGGGAAGGAGATGTGTACGAATGTATCGCATCCGAGCTCGTGAGCTGTTCTGATGATGAGGTAGCCACGGGAGACGAAGTCGTTGTTTGCAACGAGGTCGGCAGCCTCACCGATGACGGGGAGATCCTCGTGAGCCTCACCTGCGAAGCAGAGGATGTCGGGTCTCTTTTCCTTGATCTGCTTGAAAGCCTCGGCTGTTCCCGGAACTGCCTGGTTGACGATGATTGCCTTCATTAAGGGGTCGTCAGCAAGGTTGACGATTGTCTGGATTGTCGTCTCGAGTTCTTCTGTGAAGTTGTCGGGGTAGATGGCAAGCTTGACCATGTCCTCACCGTACTTAGCCTGGAAAGCTTCAGCACCGCGGCGGTCATCCTCGCTCTGTGAAACAGAACCGGTGACGATACCGATATGGAAGTTCTCTGTGCTTGCGGAAGAAGAAGCGGCAGAAGTAGAGGAAGAAGCTTCCTGTGCACCGCCAGCGAAAACTGAGAAAACAAGGCTTAAAACAATAAGTAAAGCGATGGTTTTTTTCATAATGTCTCTCCTTGATGCTTATGCGCATTGATGAAATTGCGACGATTATTACACGGAAAACACATAAAATAAATACTTTTTGAATAAAAATACAGAAAGTTACATATTTTTCCTCAAAATATGTTAGCCGGATAACAGAATTCAGACCTCTTTTTCAAATATCTATCTGTTCGTATAATATATAATTGTCTATCGAATATAATTCCGGGCATAAGAAACGGCCTCTTCCGATGAGGGGAAAAGGCCATACAGAAAAGACGGGAATATTCAGTTCAGGTCCGTGCTCTTCGCGTCAAATGATACTGTAAGGGGTACGAGCCCGTGGTCGCCGAGGTAGTACTGGAGTGCCACGGGGCCCCGGAGGATATCATAATCCTCGGCCTTCGGAGGCTTGGAACTGTTCTGACACCACTTCGTGAAGTCCGCAACGATTGTCTCCTCGATTCCCTTCTTGTATTTAACTGCGATTGCGTCCGCCGATGCGTAATGGTCGGAGCCGCAGTCGCTCATGATGAGGGCCATGTTGTCTGCCTTGAAGGTAAGAGAACATGTGAAGTTGCACTGCACCTTCTTTCCGTCCCTGCCCGTCCAGACTGTTCCTCCGGAGAACTCCGTGGACCATGTCTTGTAGGAGAAGACCTCGCAGCCGCCCCACTCCCTCTTCTCCGCGTCCTTTAAGAAGTATTCCTCCCATACGGACGAGAATATGAGGTTCAGGAAGTGCGTCATCGCACGGCTCAGTGACAGGTCCTCGATTTCACAGCGTATGGTGCTTATCGAATGGCGGTCTTCCCTGCCGACCGATGAGATGAGGGCATATACGACAGCGCGGGAGATTTTCGTCTCCCTGTCGTCGTGCTTCGGAAGAGCCGAGAGCACTTCAAGAGGATTGGAATAGAGCCAGTCGAAGCCGTGACGGTCGATGAGGTCCGTCAGGATGTCCGCTTCGTTCTCGCAGATGAGCGAGTACTCCTTCATGTCCTTGACGGGAATTCCGAGATCCCTCTGCTTCTCCATGATGGCCTTCAGCATCGCTGCGGCTTTCCTGCATTTCGTTATATAGTCGTCCATTCTCCGTCCCTCCGGTCAATACAAAGACTTCCGGGATACGCATTATCCCCGGCGCATTCCGACGCTTTCAATAAAACATAAATGCGGTACACCGGCAACAGGAAGTATTTTTTCTGTCAACAAGAGTACGGTAATTTCATATTACGGAAGATGAAAGTCCCTTACGTAAGCTATCGGTTCCACTTCTCGTCCAGTGCCGCGACAGCCTCGGCCGAGGAATAAGTTCCACTCCACGGAATATATCTTATTGGAAGTGCAAGGTTCTTTGCCTGGTCCACCAGCTTGTAGTATGTGCTGTGCGAGAGACTGAACCTCGTCTGAATCCAGAGCACATCGGTATTCTTCAGTACCTCCTTCGGAGGAACCCTGTCACCGTAGAATCTGACATCGGGAAGCAGGGCCTTCATCCTGTTGATCCAGTCCTCATGACCTCCGACGAGAACGACGTTCGCCTTTGTTCTGTAGGGCCAGGAACGGGACGATATTTCCTTTGTCTCCACAGACTCCTCGTTTCTGGAAGAGAAAATGAGTTCCCTCAGGGAATAGAGTTCCTCCTCTTCCTTCTTATGTCTGTACCCGTCCTTTACCCTCTCTTTCCTCTCCTTCTCAAGCTCTCTTGTTTTTTCCGAAAGAGCACATTTCAGTCTCTCGATTTCGAGAGAAAGCAGCCTGGTCTCTCTTTCCTTCTCCTCATCGGGATTCTGTTTCGCAACAGGGCTCTTCTTTCCCTTTTCAGCATCGGAAAGACTCTTCTTCGTCTCATCAAGCTCCTTCTTCATCGACGAGACTTCATTGCGATAGGACTCGAGCATCTTCCAGAGGGAATTGTTCTGATAGGAGAAGTCGGAATGCCGGAGAGAGTATGTGTACATGAGCTCGAGCTTCCTTACATCCTCATCGCTGAGAAAAGAGAAAAGCTTCTCCCTGTACGGAAGTTTCACCATGTAACGAGGGATGATTCCCCTGGAGAGGGAGTACACGAACTTCGCGGGAGAAAGGAAACTCTTTTCGTCATCCTCGTAAAAACCCAGGTCATCAAGATTGAGAGACGGTCTGTAAAAGCTGTCGGGAAAACCGTAGTTACCCCTCAGCTTGAGTGCGTCATCCTCCTCCTTCTCGATATCCCATTCGTTATCCGCCCAGGGGAGAAGATTGGCGGCATACCCCAGTGTTGCGGTTGCCGGTCCCATCAGCCATGCCCTGTCGTCCCCTTCCTCGAAAAGAAAGAAGAAACCGGCAATCACCTTGTACGGGTCGGGGACGGAGGCGGAGAGAAACATATCGGTATATCTGTCCGTGTTTTCCGGAGAAGCAAGACTTCCAAGCGTATAGTTTTCCGCAAAGAAGTCCCTCGATAATTCGAACAGCTCCTTTCTTTTCAAAAGGTCCTGGAATTTTCTGAAAAGGGCTTCATCTGTAGAAAGGGGGTCCGCTTCCTTGAAAATCCTGTATCCCTCTTCCTTCATCTGCATTTCAAGGTATTCGAGCTGTCCCTCGAGTTTAGCCGCCTGTTTCTCCATTTTCTCCCTGCATTCGAGCCAGAGGGAGATGAGTTCAAAGAAGAGAGTACTGTAGGCATCCACTGCCTCATCGATGAATTCCTTACCGACAAGAGAAACAACCTTCTCATAGATTTCACGAGTTTCCCCTTCTCTGTACTTTCCGGGTTTCTCCATTTCGGTCGTATAGCTGTCGGCAATGAATGCGTAACGCCGCATTCCAGACTTCTCCTTCGCGTAGTCCACATAATCGCAGTTACGGAAGGTGATGAGTGTCATGAGGTCTGTTATCAGATTGTCCGGATGCAGAGGATGGTTACCGTCAATGTACATATTGCCCTCGAAATATCTGAAGGCGTCCTCATCTACGATTTTTCCGAAGACATCACCCGGCATGAGGTCCTTGAGTTCCTCATATCTTTCTATTCCGTCTTCACCGTAGAGAACACTGTCGAGTATGAATATGGCAAGAGCATTGATGTACTTCGTATCCCTTGCAACATCGTCGGGCGATGTGTCTATAAGCACGCAGATTTCCGCTGTTACTGCATCCCAGTCCAGGGAAGGATATTTCTCACCGAACTTCTCCTTCAGGACCGGAGCAAAGTACTCTGCGGCCTTAATCTTCCTGAGTGTCGAATCACGTGTGAAGATCTCCCTTGAGTGATATTTACCGGTGTCGGTGATCTCCCTTGTTCTCTGTCTGATTATCTCTTCTATCGTCACGGCTTTGTCTCCCGTATTCATCGTACAGCCGCAGAAGCGGTTCTTCAACGGGAAAAGAGGCAAATGAAAACCGGCGGGATTTCCGCCGGCTGGAATGCTTCTGTTCTCCTCAGAGTGTCTGGTACTCGTCGTAGGCCTCCTGCATCATCGCTATCGCCTTCTCGATTCCCATGTCCTTCAGGTTCCTGATGTAGTTGTTCCAGGTTGTCTCGTTGAGCTCGGCCTTTCCGGTGATGAACATCTCCTCCATCTCCTCGGAGTATGCGGAAACGTTGCCCATTATCTCGCTGAAGGCCTTCGTGTTCTCCTCGCTCACGGTTGCAGACGGGAAGAAATGAGAAGCCATGTCGGTTCTGAGGGAGAGCTCGAGTGCCTCCTTCTGGTTGTCCTCGTAGTAGTACTGCCTTATATAGTCCTCGTCCTGGACGCAGACACCGCTTGTCGAAGCGCGTGTATAGACTGCAAGGGCGGTCGCCATCGTCATGTCACTGTTATTGGTGACGGTCTCGGTATATGTCGGAACGCCGTCCTTCATCACATACGATACTCCCGGAATACCGTAGTTGCAGCAGAGATTACCCTCCCCGGAGTACATCCAGTCGAGAAGCCACATAGCAGCTTCGACGTTTTTGCACTTCGTGGAAATCGCAGCGGAGTAACCCGAGTCGTCGAAGATCTGGTTCATCTTGCTGAAGGTGGCATTCTGTCCCTTGACGGAAGTCACGGGAACGGTGGCCCTTATGTCGTCGGAGGTTATTCCCATGTCAGCCATCAGCGTCGTGTAGTTCCCGAGTCCCTGTCCTATCGGAGCGTATGCCGCGCCGGCCTTTCCGGATGTGAAGTCAGCTTCGTTGGACTTCTTCTCGGAGTTCATCCAGTCGCTCTCGATGAGCCCCTCCTCGTACCACTGGTGAAGTTTCGAAATCACCTGGTAGCGGCTTTCCTCGATAAGGCCGTTCTTCACAGTACCGTTGTCAACGTAGAAGTCGCCCCAGTTGTCGTATGCCGGAGACCAGACGTCGATGAGCCACATGCCTCTTGTGACGAAAGGCTCCTCGAAGCCGTACTCCTTGAAAGCCCTGAGAACGGTCTCCCATTCGTCAATCGTTTCGGGTCTCTCGAGTCCGAGTTCGTCAAGGACATCCTGGCGTATTACGAAGCAGGACGAGAACTGCGTGATGTTGGGCTGTGTAAGACCCCTGAGGAACGGGAAGCAGTAGTACTTTCCGCCGTTCGTCCTGATCATCTTGTCCACATCCGGATTCTCATCCATCAGAGCCATCAGATTCGGAGCGTTCTCCTCCATGAGGGACGTGAGGTCGATTATGACCTTGTCGCGGATGGCCGCTGTCGGTCCTCCCGCATAGTCACCCCACTTGTATTCGATGATGTCGGGAAGAGAGCCGAGAGCCTTCATCTGACTTATCCTGTCGCTCATCTCGGAAATATCGTAGGTGATGAATTCTATTTCGATTCCCGTCTGCTCCATGACGTACTTCGCCCAGGGGGTGTCACCGAGGTTGTCGTAGACTGCGCTGACATTGGCATTCGTTACCGTCAGCCACGTGATCTTCGTTCCCGCATAGGGCTTGCCGGGATTCTCTTCAGCCGACGAGGCCTTCGACCCCGATGCGAATACAAGTACCGGTATCAGCAATACCAGCAGAAAAACAAGGCATGTTCTTTTCATTGCTCCTCCCAGGGAGAAGCGGACTCTTCCTCAATCCGTCTTCTAAGTAATCAGAATACAACACACATCCCCCGATAAAAACACGGGGGATGTAAAAGATTGTAAAATGTTCATCAACCCATTGAGAAACAGAGGGTTACACTCTTTTTCGTTTTCCGGCAGTCATGTTCTGTCATTCTGCGGAAAAGAGAATTATCAGACGTAGCCTTCCTGGAGCATCGCACGCGACACCTTCATGAAGGAGGCGATGTTCGCGCCGTCGATGAGATTGTCCTTATCGGAATAGAGGGATGCGGCCTCGCTTATCGAGGAGTAGATGTTCTTCATTATGCCCTTCAGCCTCATGTCCACTTCCTCTCTCGTCCAGGAGAGTCTCATCGAGTTCTGGCTCATCTCGAGACCGGACACGGCGACTCCGCCGGCATTCGCAGCCTTGGAAGGTGCCACGACGACGCCCTTCTCCCTGAGGATGTTCTCCGCGTCTCCGCTGAGAGGCATGTTCGCACCCTCTCCAACGTACTTCACGCCGTTCTTGAGGAGGTTCTCCGCGTCAGCCGAGAGAATCTCAAGCTGCGTAGCACACGGGAATGCGTAGTCGGCCTTTATGTCCCACACCGGGTTCGGAGTTCCTGAGACACGCGGAATGTACTGAGCTTCCGGATACTTTTCCGCATATTCCTCGATTCTTCCCCTCTGCACGTTCTTGAGGTATTTCACGTACTCGAGCTTTTCCTTCGAGATTCCCCTCTCGTCGTATATCATTCCGCTCGAGTCGGAGAGTGTAACGACCTTTCCTCCGAGTTCGTTTATCTTCTCGACAGTGTACTGTGCAACGTTACCCGATCCGGAGACGAGGGAGACGGAGCCTTCGATTCCCATTCCCCTGTCCCTGAGAACGGCTTCCGAGAGATACACAAGTCCGTAGCCCGTAGCCTCGGGGCGGATGAGGGAACCTCCGAAGTCGAGTCCCTTGCCGGTGAGGACACCGGTGAATTCGTTTCTGAGTCTCTTGTACTGTCCGAAGAGGTACCCGATTTCCCTTCCGCCGACTCCGATGTCTCCTGCGGGAACATCGGTATCGGGTCCGATATGTCTCGAAAGCTCGGTCATGAACGACTGGCAGAATCTCATCACCTCTCCGTCGCTCTTTCCCTTGGGGTTGAAGTCGCTTCCGCCCTTTCCTCCACCCATGGGGAGCGATGTAAGGCAGTTCTTGAATACCTGCTCGAAGGCGAGGAACTTCATGATGGAGAGGTTGACGGAGGGATGGAATCTCAGGCCTCCCTTGTACGGGCCGAGAACGGATGACATCTGGACACGGTAGCCGCGGTTGATTTCGAGCTTTCCCTCGTCGTTCACCCACGGAACGCGGAACATGACCGCACGCTCCGGCTCGACCATTCTCTCGAGAACCCTGTGATAGACGACATCGGGGAATCTGTCGATGACCCTGTCAATCGACGAAAGGAAGTTCCTGACTGCACTCTGGAACTCCGCCTCTCCCGGATCTCTCATTAAAACCTGCTCGTATACCGACTCTGTGACGCTGTTCACCCGTCCTCCCCAGCAGAAGATTACAAATACTTCTGTTTTTAGATTTTTCTCAAAAAAATAGAGGGATTTTGAGGTTTAGTCAATACGATATGCCGGAAAAGCCCATCTGTTACTGTGGTAACACTTCTTTTGACAGATACCGTCCCCTAGCATGAAAATACCGCCCGTAGGCGGCTGAGACGCTCAGAGCTGTATCTTGTAGAGGCTCACCCACATCGCGGGTCTGACACCGTGAGAGTCCGAAGCCTCGACTCCGTTCCTGTACACGAGCCCGTTCGGGGACACGACCGTCACCCTGCTCATGTCTTCTCCCGGGGTTCTGAGCCACCAGTAGTGGGTCTTTCCCTCATGGCGTGCAACTCTCTCGTCGGCAGACGTCGAGAACTGCGTGAGCTCCTCAAGACTCAGGAGGAATACCCTGTCGACAGTGTTCCCGCCGCCGTAGGTGCCGTAGACGGAGCTGTCCTCGCTGACGACGACGGATTCGAGAATTGAATCGAGCTCTGCCGAAGTGAAAGTCTTTCCCAGAAATCCGTACGCGGAAGTGTCGTTGAGGTACTTCCTGAGCGTACTTGACTCCCAGCTTGTCGAGGAGTCATAGGAATTGAAGGAACTGTCGAAGAGGATATCCTCACTCAGAAGAAGCACCTTACCCTGGGCAACCGCAACAACGATCCAGTCGATTCTCCTTCCGTTTTCATCCGTACCGTACTCTATCGTGTCGCCGCACCTGAATTCCCCTACAACGCCCCTCACGCAGTTGAGATAGAGAACCGAGAGGTCCCTGTAGTCGGTTCCGCATTCCATTATGATTTCCGCCGCCTTCTCATACTCGCCGTTTCTGTAGAGAGACACCGCCTCCAGATACATATCTTCGCGGTACTCCTCGAGGTATTCCTCTCCTCCGTAGAAGGAGAAGGTGTACGGATGCTCCGCTTTGTACGTTCTGACGGCCTCAAGCGCCTCGGAGCACTCCCCCTTCTCCTGAAGCTTCTCCGTTTCTTCAATGAGAGCGGTATAGCCGGAGAAATCGTAGACGAGCTCATCGAGTCCGGTGGTGTCTATGTCATCAAGCGTATAGGTTCCGTATTCGTTGTATATCTTCACGCTGACACA
Source organism: Acutalibacteraceae bacterium (assembly GCA_963626075.1). Taxonomy (GTDB): domain Bacteria; phylum Spirochaetota; class Spirochaetia; order Sphaerochaetales; family Sphaerochaetaceae; genus Ornithospirochaeta. The sequence goes on along the minus strand of CAVFVX010000019.1, from coordinate 4,642 downwards.
GTCCGGGGAGCAGAACTCGTCTGTCACGGAGTCGACGGAGATGACGTTCATCACGCCGTTCTCACCCGCCGTGAGAGTCCCCGTATGAAGACAGGATTCACCCGACGCGATGAATCTCACTGAATAGCTGTCCGAGAGAGTCTTCGCAGTCGAGAGGTCCCTCTCCTCCCCGTTCTCGAGAAGGACGAAGGAGATGCTTTCCTTCGTAATCCGTACGGAGTAATCGAGTCTTTCTTCCCTGCGGCCGCTTGTGAAGCTCATCTCCCCCTCGAGGAGGCGCGAGGAGACAATGCTTTCGCCCTCACGCTGAAAGAGCGTATACTCTTCTTCGGCATACGTCTCCTCCTCTGTCTCCGGAGCCCGGAAGGGCTGTGTGACATCTGTGGGAGAAACAGTTGCTGCCGTCGTGTTCTTCGTACACGATGAAAGCAGAAGCAGAATGCAGAATATGACGATGATGGCCCTTCTCAATCCCTCAACCTCTTTTGTTGGTTTTCAAACAAGTATTCTGAAGCATGTTCCAATGAGTCGTCAAGAATGTAAAATATCAAACATATGGATGATTATCACAATACCTAAAGTTGCAGATGTGCAGGATTTTCAAGGGATATTCCTCAGCCTCTTTCTCAGTTCATCCACAGGCATCCTTCTTTCCTGACTGGATTCAAGAGCAGTCAGACAGTACCTGTACTCGCCAACATCGATGAGCTGTTCTCTGTACAATCTGTCGAGGAGGCCGATAGTCCCTACAACCTTGACCCCTTCCTTTTCAGCAGCATTCTTCAGAGCCCGGTCGCCCGTAAGAAGCAGAATGTTCCGGTTCTTCGCAATCGCGAGAGCTCCCCTGTCAAAGACGGAAAGCCTGACATATTTGCGCTTAAGACTTTCAACATAGAAAAGTTCCTCATAAGAAAGCTCAACACCTCTTAAGCCGAGTTCCTCCAGCTTTTCCAAAAGCTCCGGAGGAGATACGATTTCGGCTCTCATCGCATCCCGGCTCATGATATAGCTCACAGGCAGGCGGAACGGAAGAGAAACTCTGGAAATTGAATGAAAATCAAACCAAACATTCGTATCACTTGATATGATATCCACTCCTATACCTCCAGTGGTCCGCAGTATTTCCTCATTTCCGGAACAGTGACAGCGAGGAGTTCCGAGCCTCGCACGATGTTTATCTCGCCTTCGTTTACAGCCCTTAAGACAAGCCATTCAAGCAGATGCGGGTGGTAGTCAGCAAAAACTCTCCGCGGTTCGTTTTTCCTCCATCCCGCGCTGTTCGCTATTATGTAAAAATCCTTCTCCAGACTTTCGGTTATAATCCCCGCCTGGCGTGCACGTTTGACGAGAAGGTACATAGAGATCCCGTACTTCTCTGCAATAACCAGCATGTCCTTTGTCAGTGACGTCCTTCTCGGTCCGAGTTCACATAACATGTCTTCTCTGGTAATAAGCGCAGCACCGGCAGCGGCAGCAGCTTGTCTTTCAATATTCTTCTCATCGTCTTCCGACCACGAAAACACCATATGAGCCAGTTCATGGAGAATGGTTGTACGTTTTCTCTCCGGGGTAATGTTCCTGTTGATTACTATATATGGGTAGTCATTCACCATTCCGTTCATCCCGGAGAAATTCCCGCTGTCGATATCTATTTCGAAAACGATAATCCCGCAGTATTCAAGGATACTGAATAAATCACCGACAGGACCTTTTTCTCTTATTCCGACGGTCTTCCTCAGAAGTAGTGCATCAGCTTCATAATCTTCGGAAGGAGACACAGTGTGACATTCGAACGGCAAAGGCAGTGGACTTCCACCGAGGCACTCGACAGCGTCGAAAAACCTGGACAGGTACTCTTCCACTGATTCCATCACCTTCTCTTCCTGCATTTTCGTCAGGGATGTGTTCTTCCGGAATTCATGATGACTGAATCTCAACTCGGAATTCCGCATCGCAAGAAAATCACTCACATAAACACCGAGGGCGTCGGCAAGCTTTGTGATGGTGGACATATCGGGGCGGCGTTTTCCGCTTTCGTAGTTTGTGATTGCCATTGGTGTAACCCCGACCTTATCTGCTAGCTCCTTCTTCGTCATGTTCTTCTTCAGACGATAAAACTTCAGATTTCTTTCAAACATTGAAAACCTCCCTGAGCACATGTTTATTTTATCACATCTATCCAGAAAAGATAAACAGCTCTGTTTACTTTACACACAATAAATCGCATTTGATAAACAGCTGACCTTCAGAACACCGGGAGCGAAGAAAAGATATGCCAGAGAAGTCCGCATTGCATTCCGGGGATGAAATTTCCCATTAGCAGTAGAAATTCGACACTCTTAAAAGTACGATATCCCCATGAGCAGCTGGAAAGACCATTTAGACGACACCATACTTCGACGCGGAAAAGATTACTTCGATATGCACGCTGTCGGCAGAATCAGAAAAAACGGGAATGATTTTGAAGCAACTGTGACGGGTACGGAAGACTACTCAGTCGGCGTAACCATAGTGAAGGGAAAGGTGAAGAGCCCCTACTGCACGTGTCCGTATACAGCTACCCACATATACTGCAAGCACATCGCGGCCCTGCTCTATGCAATCGAAAATGAATACGGGAAGGACATCCTGACGGAGCCGAAGAGCGAGAAAAAGAAGAAGGAATTCGTTCCCCTCGTCTTCGAGGACGACGGCGGCTACCACTACCTGAACTTCGGAAATTCACTTGAAGAGTACCAGCCTACAAAAGAGACGCTCGAAGAAGCGGAGACGATGATCCGTACGGGAAAGGTCAGCCGGAGGGATGTCTCTCAGGAGATTCCCGAATACGGTGAAGAGAAGACACTCGAGTACGAAGTCTACGTTGAAGATGACAGGAAAGGAGAGACAGCGGAGGTCACGATATCCCTCGGGATGTACGGAATAACGAGCATCGAGTGCTCGAAGGCTGACTACTGGTCCTTCTATAACTCGATAATCCGCCCCGAGTGCGGACTGAGCCGTGCCGACAGGGCGACGGGAATATACGAGCTCTGCGTCCACAAGACGGCGGCGCTTCTCTCCCTCTTCGATTTTCTAAGAGAGAACAGGGACTACGTCGACCACTCCGACGAAACGGCCCTCGACATCATCAACAACTTCAGGAAACCTGCGAAAAAGAAGGAGAAGAAGAACAAAGGAGAGGCGTACACCGTCGACATCGAGCCGACACTCTCGGAGGACATGGACACCGTCTCGATGAGGGTACAGGCGGAGAACGGTAAGTACTACAAGGTCCGGGATGTGGTGAAGCTCCTTGAAGCAGCAGATGACAGAGGAGAATACAGACTCTCGAACGGAAATACCATAGACTTTTCTTACGCCAGTCTTTCCCCGCGGGCGGAGAAGAGCCTCGGTCTCATCCGGAAGGCAAGAGTGTACAACGCCGTCCATGATGAAGAATACTACATATACGACAACGAAATATGCATAACGGGCATTCTCGATGACTTCTTCGACGACATGAAGGACACCTCTGTCCTCCTCGGAAAGGAAGGAAAGGTGAATTTCGAGACGGCCTCCCCATCCTTCTCGATGCGCATCGACGACAGAATCGTGAAGGGAAAGAGACTGGGAATAACGGTCAGCGGAGAGATCACGAAGGGAAAGACAACGGGAAAGAGCCTCTACTGGCTTGAAGGAAGAACTCTCTACCGGGCGGACAGGGACGCACTCGGCCCCGCGCTCCAGTTCCTTCCCGCCGCCGACAGCGAGGGCCGCTTCAGTTTCCTCGTCGGCATGGGCAACATCGACAGGTTCTACCAGAGAGTACTCCCGGCTTTAAGGGGCTGGGGACAGATAGAGGACAACGCCTCGGAGAAACTCGAGGGCATCCTCAAGAAGCCGCCGGAGGCCGTCTTCCACATAGACATCATCGACGACACGATTACATGCCTGGCAAAGTTCACATACGACGGGGGAGAACCCGTCAGGCTTCTGCCGTTTCTCTACAGCTACAACGGCATGAGGAGCCCGCTCTGTCCGGAATTCCAGAGGGAGACAGCAGAGCTTCTCGACACCATATTCCGCGGTCCCAGCACTCCCGAAGGCTTCTGGACCGTCTACAACAGTGAAGAGGACATCTATGCCTTCTACGACGAGGGAATCGACACACTCAAGAAGTACGGAACGGTAATAGCATCCGACGAAATCTACAAAACGATAATCAGAAAGATGCCCCGCCTCTACTCGTCGGTCGAAATCGACGAGAAGAACGACAGTGTACTCAACTTCAATCTCGATTTGCAGGGACTCTCAATCGAGGAGCTTGTTGAAATCCTCAAGTCCTATAAGAACAGAAAGAAATTCCACCGCCTGAAAAACGGCGACTTCATCTCCCTCGAGGAAGTGTCGCTCGACGCCCTTACGGAGATATTCCTCTCCTCGGGGCTCTCCGTGAAGGACTTCACCGACGGCAAGATGCACCTTCCCGTCTACAGAGCACTCTACCTCGACCAGATACTCAAGAATCAGGACGGCGTGAGTTACGAAGGCGGACAGAGGCTGAGAAAGCTCATAAAGGAGTTCAAGACAATAGACGAGTCGGACTACGAAGTCCCCTCCTCTCTCGAGAACACGATGCGCTCCTACCAGAAGGACGGCT
>CAVFVX010000018.1:0-25603 GCA_963626075.1 Acutalibacteraceae bacterium | reverse complement strand
GATGAATGCAATCGACGAGAAGGACAAGGCTCTTGAAAAGAAGGACAACGAAATCAAGAAGCTCAGAGAGATCATCGGTTCCTGTGGAATATCTCCCGAGACGCTTGCATTGAAGCTCAAGGCATGATGTCGTTTTGCGTTCTCAGGAGGCTGCTGTGAAAAGAATCTACGAGCAGGAAGAAATCTACAACGCAATTATGGCTGTAATCGACGAGCAGGATAGAGCTATCGCCGAAATGGACAAGGCTATCAACAGGATAGACGAGGCTATTGAAAAAAAGGACAACGAAATCAGGAAGCTCAAGGAGATACTCATGGCAGCAGGTATGTCGCCGGAAGCCATCGAACTCAGACTATCGACGTGAAAGCGGCAGTCAGATGATTTGATATACTCATTGTTCATGAGGCGGGATTCGGTCCCGCCTTTGTCTTTTACTGCTGCTTCACAGCCCTTTTCATCATTATGAGAAGCCCTCCGAACATCCATATTCCGCCGAGGCTTATCCAGGCGCAGGTAAGGGCATTCACCCATGCTCTGTCGCCGAAGACGTTGAGAAGCATGACTGCGGCCATCATCACGGGAAGAGAGAATACCCAGCACCACTTCGGGTACGGCGTGTATCCCTCCAGGAAGGCCCTTATCTGAGAAGCCGAAAACACGATGAAGAATATCGAGAAGAGAATGATTGACGGAAGAACGAAGAAGACAGCGTACTTCTCTATGATATCGTCTGCGCCGAAGTGTTTCTGAAGGAATACGGCTGCACATACGGGGACGTGAAAGCCGCACGGGGCGAAGAGCATCCAGCCGAATATTCCGGTACGGTAGAGATGTGCATACTTCTCACTGTACGGTGCAATCATGCGGTAGATACCGAAGAACGAGAGCCCCTCGATCGAGATCCCTATAAGTCCCGCCAGAGCACAGAAAAGGAGTGCCCCGTCGGAAATATCAGTATATGCCGAGAGCATCCTGCTGATTCCCCTGAGCGTCTCATCCTCCGTTCCCCAGCCGAGAATCATGTCGGAGATGAAGGTAAGAAGCGATGAAAAGAGTCCGATTGAAAGAAGTTTCCTTATACGCGGAAAATCGAGGCCGCGTGAAATACCTATGTCGTTGTAGTTCATGAGCAGTTAGTCTCCACTTACTCATTCTACAGTTTTTCCGTCTTTGCTGAAGCCCCTCTCCGGGAATTTGCCTTTATTCCTTCCTCTTCTTCCTTCCGTCCTTATTCCTGTATTTTTCACAGCTCTCGAGATAAGAGCGGGCCATAACGAGAACGTCGTCGCTGAAGCCATCGAGATCCGAGAGCGTTATGACGCCGTCGCCGAGAAGAGTCATGATGTGCATATCCATCTTCGAACGCCTCATGTCGAGAACGAGGGAGGGAATACGGAGGTCCCTCTCCATTGTGTCCCTCAGCTTCCAGAATCTCTCCGAAGAATGTCCCTCTGAAGAAAGAATGGAGCTGTAGTTCTCCACGAGCTCGGAGAAAATCCTCTCCTGCCATCCGGGGACTCTCTTTCTGAAGAGAATCCAGTCGTTTTCGTTAACCTCTCCGTACATCTGCTGCCTCCGTCCTTATTCTGACGTACCTCTCCTGCATCTGCAAGAGGGAATACCGATTCGTCAGATATCCTCCGCCGTGTCGTCGGAGGATGGCGTATCCCCGTAGGAGAGAACCCAGCTCACCGTTCCCTTTGAAGATATCTTCATCGTTATCGTGATGTTTCCCTTCGTGAACACCTCTGTCAGAGTGACTGTCAGCTTCCCCTCCTCCCATACGGCCTCGACTCCGCCATCCTCCATGGACGCATAGAAGGAATCCGTACTTCTTTTGTAGCCGAGGGTGAAGGCCCTCCAGGAGAGGGAGGTCTTCTCCTCCCTCTCTGTCCTTCCCGAAAGGAAGGTCTTCGTTATGGTATCGGAAAGAGAGAATTCCCCGAGCACAAGCTTCCCCTTCACCCTGTACTCGTAGTCACGGTACTCCCTCAGGTACACGGGAGTGCGTGAGAGGAAGATGCGGTGCTCGATTTCAAAACGCTCGTCGTCGACTGAGAGGGAAAGCGAACTGTACCAGGGCTTCGAACTGTCGAGAAATGCCTGGACACGGCCCATTCCGTACGAAACGGAAAGTGACGAGAGTGAAAGCGACGCATTGAAGAGCGACGAGAAACTGCCCTCAGTGTTCATGCTCCCGAGGAGAGTAAGCTTCACGTATTCCTTCCACTCATACGAGAGGGCAGCCCAGAGAGTCGAGGAATCGGTACGCCTCACTCTGTCCTTCTGGAAGCTCCCGTCCTCACCGGCTTGAGCATAGAGGAGCGTGACGTCGAAAGCTGAGCCGTCGTACGAGAGGGCGACTCCGTCCCTCTCCCCGTAGAATGAGAGCAGCGTGAAACGCGAAAGATGCAGGGCCGCCCCCGTGACGGCTTGAGAAGACGAGAGCGAGAACGACGGAAGAACGGAGGATGAGGAATAGGGATTGTCGATGAGATTTATGATTCCCCCGCCGGAGACGGAGCCGAAGGAGACGACTCCCGTCTTCAGTAAAAGGCCGTCCTTCCTGAATGCCGCACTCCCTTCCTCTCCGGATATCCGGATCCTTCCCGCCGACGATGACGACATGGAAAACGCTGAAAGAACGGAAACAAAGAGAAAGAAACCGATGAGAAAAGAGAAAATTACCTTCATATACCATATAAAGGTCAAAAACTCCCGAAAATTGTCAAAATCGGGGTAAGCTCCGACAAAAAGCTGCCGTTCTGTCTATGGTTTCGGCTTTGTAAGCGGGGCTGACTTTTTTCTTCCCTATTTCCTGAGCTCTCCGAGTGCCTCCTCGACAGAGACAAAGCCTTCCCTCTCCGGCGCATTCATCAGATCCTCAGTCTCCCTCAATGCCTCAAGAAAGGAATCGGAAAGACAGAGACTGTCTCCTGCGTTCTCTGGTATCATGTCTGTGAAATCCTTTTCAATGCTGTTCATGACTCCACTTTAACTGCAGAACTGGAATACGACAACAGAGAAAAGGGTTCTGTCCCCATTACGCACGGTTTTGAGGCAAAATTGCCTTTTCGGCTGTAGGAATTTTTCCCTCAAGGGATTATCATCCGGATAGTTATCAGAAACAAGGAGACAGATAAATGGTTATTTTGACCCTGAACTGCGGCAGCTCCTCTGCCAAATACCAGGTTTACGACTGGGACAACAAGGATGTCCTCTGCGTAGGTGTCGTAGAGAGAATCGGTGAAGAAGTTTCGACTATCGAACATAAGACAAGAGGCAAGGAGGACTATGAAGCAGAATTCAAGAGCCCGACACATGCCGAAGCAATCGACTACATCCTCAAGATGCTCCAGGACAAGGAATACGGCTGTATCAAGTCACTCGACGAAATCGGAGCTGTAGGTCACAGAGTTCTCCACGGCGGCGAGATGTTCAAGAAGTCCACGCTCGTCACGGACGAGGTCATCGAGAAGCTCAAGACCCTCATCCCGCTCGGACCGCTCCACATGCCCGGCAACATCATGGGAATCGAGTGCGCACGCCGCCTCATGCCGAATGTTCCCCAGGCAATCGTCCTCGACACCGCATGGCACCAGACAATGCCTCCCGAGGCTTACATGTATGCAGTACCCTATGAGTGGTACGAGAAGTACAACGTACGCCGCTACGGCTTCCACGGCACAAGCCACCTCTACTGCGCTAAGCGTGCAGCAGTTCTCCTCGGAAAGGAGAACAAGGACACGAACGTCATCATCCTCCACGTCGGCAACGGTGCTTCCGCATGTGCTGTCAAGAACGGTGTATGTATCGACACATCGATGGGTCTCACTCCGCTCGAGGGTCTCGTGATGGGAACAAGAAGCGGAGATATCGACCCGGCTGTCATCCCCTACATCTGCAACAACGCTGGCTACACTGTCCAGCAGATGGATACAATTCTCAACAAGAAGTCCGGCCTCGTAGGTCTCTGCGGCAAGGCTGACAGAAGAGACGTCTCCCAGATGGCTGCTGCAGGCGACAAGAAGGCTCAGCTCTGCGTCGACATGGAATGCAGAAGACTCAAGAAGTACATCGGCTCCTACGCTGCACTCCTCGGAAGAGTCGATGCCATCGTATTCACGGCAGGCGTCGGCGAGATGGGCGAGAACGTAAGACTCGGTGCAACCGAAGGTCTCGAATTCCTCGGAATCAAGGTCGACCCGAAGAAGAACGACCTCTCCCACTGCAGGAACGCCGAGACATGCATCAGCACAGACGATTCACCCGTCAAGGTATTCGTCATCCCGACAGACGAGGAACTTGTCATCACGGAAGATGCATATGCTCTCATGAAGGGTACCTATGATATCCACACGAACTTCCACTACTCCTTCGAGGATCCGAACTACGTCAACAAGGCACGTGAAAGAGGCCTTGTCAACAACCTCAAGAAGAAGCCGGAGATTGCGTCCATCATCGCTTATCCTCCGAAGAAGTCGAAATAAGACTCACAGGCGGGTGTCTTCGGGCACCCGTTTTCTACAGCCCGAATCAAGATTAATTTTCATATTTTTCATTCCTATCTCGGATTCTTGAAATCTACAATTGAACAAAAATCACTATTTTTTGACCTTTATAAGGTATGGAACAGGAAGTTTTCGAAGAAATAGTAAGAGAAAAGCTCGGAATAAGTTATCTCAGGCCCTACCAGACCCTCATAATCCGCCATATCCTCGACAACGAGGAGAAGGGAAAGGGAACGCACCTTCTCGCGTCTCTTCCAACGGGGAGCGGCAAGACGCTCTGTTTCACGGCCCCGATGCTCCTCATGAAGGGAATCACGGTCTGCATCTACCCTCTACTCGCCCTGATCAGCGACCAGGAGCGGCGCTTCACGAGTTCGGGCTTCAATCCCGTGGTCCTGAGGGGTGGACTCGAGAGAGAGGAAAGAGCGGAGAAGATAAAGCTACTCCGTGACGAAAAAAGCTCCCTTATAGTCACGAATGTCGAGATGCTTCTCTCCCTCATGAAGACGGGAGAGCTCGACAGTATACTCCCCCGCATCGAGACGGTCGTCATCGACGAAGTCCACACCATCCTCGAATGGGGAGAGTCCTTCCGCCCTGCACTCCTGAGGATCAAGGAGATTATCGAGTATCTCTCGCCGAAGAACATATTCGCCTTCAGCGCCACGATAAACAGTGAAACGGGCAGGAAGATAATCGACCTCATCTACTCCGGGACGAAGCCATACATAGTTCACGGCTCAGCCGACAGGGAGAACATATTCTACCATGCGGTTCGTACCCTTTCGCTCGAGCACGATGTGCTTAAGATATTGTCTGACAGGGAAATGAGGCCGTGTGTAGTCTTCTGTTCCTCACGTGAGGGCACAGAGGACTGGGCAGCGCGGATAAAGGCCCGCGGTTACGATACTGCCTACTACCACGCACTCCTCAGTAAGGACGAAAAGAAAAGAATCGAGGACTGGTTCTTCAACTCGAAGGACGGCGTACTCTTTGCCACTATTGCCTACGGGATGGGGGTCAGCAAGGATGATATCAGGTCGATCATCCACACCTTCGTTCCACCCGATGCCTCGTCCTTTCTTCAGGAATCCGGAAGAGCGGGAAGAGACGGGAGGGATGCCCACTCCTTCATGCTCTACTCTCCTTCTGACAAATCTCCCCTGACTGGTGTCTTCAGCGGCAGTGAGTGTATAAGAAGGCTGCTTCTTGAGAAGATGAACGAAGAAGTCGAGAACAGGGAATGCCTCGGGTGCAGCCACTGTACTCCTGACTCATACTCTCCTGCGGGAGAAAGGGAGATTACTGGTCTCTTCGACTACTGGGGAATGCTCCCGGAGAAAGCCGCCATTAATGCTCTCATGAAGCCGACTCTGCTCTCGAAGGGTTTCAGACTGAAAAGGTGGACGAAGACAGACACGGAAAAGGCGGTATCTGTTCTGATAGGAGAAGGAAGAATAAGGAGACTGGGACCGTTTCTCATCCATAGCACAACATGTTCAAATACAGAAAACAAAAGGAATAAGACATGATGTATCAGACAAAGAGACGATTCATGCGAGAGGGCATCCGGATACCGGTCTCCTTTAAATGCTCCGAAAGAAGAAGTTTCGGAGATAAAACACACTGCCGTTTCGTAACATAATATGTATAACTCTTTACTTTACAAAGAAGAAAGCATGATGATATCGGAGATTTGAAGATCCGGAAATCGGGAATATTTGTTCTCTTTACTCCGCTTCAAGCTGCGGGTCATACAACTGACTGATTAACAGATGAACTTCAGATACTGAAGATACTTTGTGTCGTTGGTTTCCGAAACACGCTCGGAGAATTTTCTGAAGCCGCAGACATCACCATAGAAATGAATCAGATGCTCGTTGTCCACGGAATCGAGATATACAACCCCTCCGCCGACTCTGAACTGTATATCCCTGAGGATGGAATCGACACAGTCCATCAGATCCGTACCAGTAATACGGTTCTCTTCATCGAGCGCAAAGTTCTTTCCGAACTGTGCAAGAAGGAATGCCGACATGAGATAGGAGTTTGTATCCTTATCGAAGTTACCATATCTGTCAAGTCTGCGTTTGGTCGTGTTGCTCAGGCCGTCGGCAGGTATATACAGCACCTTGTGCGTCAGCGTGAAATAGCCGAGAATATCCCCTGATTCAATGTCAAAGACGAGATACGTGATCGACATTCTCTTCTTTGCGAAATCTATCGCCTTCAGCTTAAGAAAGTTCTCTATATCCTTGTTCGCGGGACACGAGAAAGCCGAAAGTCGGGAATTAAGCTCTTCCTCTCCGATTCTCTTGATGACATCCAAAATATTCTGAGTCAGAGAATTCATTTCGCAGTTTCTTTCTTCGTCCGATGAATCTGCCAGAATTTGTCAATATCTTCCGGTGTAGCGATTTTTATATCAGCGTTTCCCAGCCTTTTCCACTCGTAACTTCCGTCAGCTTTATCCATATGATCAACATACTCCTCCAGGAAGTGAGGATTGTTAATCACTATCTTGTCGAAGATACTGCATGTAGCCATAGTCTTTGCCTCCTGTACTAAGCATTTCACTTGTCTGTAATTAGTATGCATCAGAAATTATGAATCGACAAGTGTCGGAACGGCGCTCTTATTCGAAAAAAGAGACTACGTGAGCGGGAAAAACCGCTCTCAATACAACATGTCTCACGACGATATCCAGAATGTTCTCAATTCTGTACTTCATTCAGAGCTTCTCTCTTCTTTCTGCGAAGTTCAGATAATCTCGCTCCCTCTTCTGAAGTTAGAATCTTTATATCAGCGTTTCCCAGCCTTTTCCACTCGTAACTTCCGTCAGCTTTATCCATATGATCAACATACTCCTCCAGGAAGTGAGGATTGTTAATCACTATCTTGTCGAAGATACTGCATGTAGCCATAGTCTTTACCTCCTGTACTAAGCATTTCACTTGTCTGTAATTAGTATGCATCAGAAATTACGAACCGGCAAGTGTTGAGCGCCGCCATGCATTCTTTATCAATCACTCTTCTTGTCTTTGCTACGGAATCGTTTTCCACATTTACGCCCGCTTTTCTCTGCTGCAATATATCCATATTCTCCACAGGCACATATCTGTTTACAGTTCTCGGACGCTCTCTCTTCTCGAGGGCTGAATACAGTCATATGCACGGCTGCCTCGTCTCCCCAGAGAACAGGAAGATTAAAGCCGTGTTTCCGAAAAAAAGTCTTTTAATTGGTTCTCTTACGGCATAGAATCTGCTCATGTACGAAGAACTTCACTCTATCTACCCTTCTCTTTACGGTTCTGTCTATGACAGTGATGAAATGGACAGAAGATTCCGTCTTCTTGTTGAAAAGCATGAGGAGATTTTTCATAAGACGAATCCCATGATATTCTCCGCTGCGGGACGCACGGAGATTGCGGGCAACCACACGGACCACAACCTCGGGCTCGTCATCGGAGCGTCTATCAATCTCGACACGATTGCCGCAGTAACGAAGCGTGACGACAACACCGTGACGCTCGCTTCCGAAGGCTTCCCCCTCTGCTCGATAGATATCACGGAAGACGCAGTCAGGGAGAACGAGAAGAACACGACGGCATCGCTTCTGAGGGGAATCGCAAAGGCCTTCAGGGAAAAGGGCGTGGCGATAAAGGGCTGGGAAGCCAATGTCTCGAGCAGAGTCGTTGTCGGCTCCGGACTCTCCTCCTCGGCTTCTATAGAGGTTCTCATAGCGGAGATCTTCAATTCGCTCTACAACAACGACGCATTCACTCCCCTCGAGCTTGCGAAAATCGGGCAGTACGCCGAGAACGTCTACTTCGGTAAGCCCTCGGGCCTTCTCGATCAGGTATGCTGCGCAACCGGCGGCATTGTCGGAATAGACTTTAAAGATAAGGCAAATCCCGTCGTTACGCCGCTCCAGCTTGACCTCTCACAGTACGGTCTCACGATGGTTATAACCAATACCCACGGCTGCCACGCAGACCTCACGAGCGAATACGCCGCAGTTCCTCCGGAGATGAGACTCGTCGCAGGATACTTCGGCAAGGAGAACCTGAGGGAGGTGAAGTTCGAGGATTTTCTAGCTTCGCTGAAGGACATAAGGGAAACACTCCACAACGACAGGGCGCTCCTCAGGGCCTACCACTTCTTCACGGAGAACGAGAGAGTCAGGTTCATGCTCGACGAGATAAGAGAGGGAGATATCGACACCTTCCTCTACAACGTCAACGAGAGCGGCACCTCCTCGTTCTGCTTTCTCCAGAACGTCTACCCGACAATCAGCGTGAAGGAACAGGGACTCTCGCTTGCGATAGCCCTCAGCCAGCACATTCTCGACGGAGAGGGTGCCGTCAGAATCCACGGCGGCGGCTTTGCGGGAACGGTGCAGGCATACGTTCCCTCGCACCTTTTAAAGAGGTATGTGACGGAAATGGAGAAGCTCTTCGGAGAAGGCTCCTGCACTCTGATTTCCTTCAGAAAGAGGGATGTAGCGAGAATACTGTAGTATTCACTATTTCCACCTTAACAGCTAGAATCTGCCTATGCAGACAAAAGCCACAGCGGAAAATGCAATAACCGAAGGCGTGATCTGGAAGCAGCTCCTGCTGTTCTTCTTCCCGATCATGTTCGGTACGTTCTTCATGACACTCTACAACACCGTAGATGCCGTCATAGTCGGACAGCTCCTCGGGAAGGAAGCCCTGGCTGCCGTGAGCGGCGGAACGAGTACGCTCACAAACCTCATCATAGGCTTCTTCAACGGTGTCGCATCCGGTGCGACAGTCGTCATCTCCCAGTTCTACGGAGCGAAGAACGGAGAGAGGGTCTCGAAGAGCATACACACGGCTATCGGGCTCTCGATTCTATTCGGCATTGTGATTTCAATCGGAGGCTACTTCGCAACCGAGCCTCTTCTTGTCCTGATGGAGACTCCCGACGATGTGCTGCCGCTTGCCGTGAGCTATCTCCACGTCTACTTCGGAGGCTCGCTTCCCCTCATCGTCTACAACATGGCAAGCGGAATCTTCCGTGCCTTCGGAGACTCGAAGCATCCACTGTGGTTCCTCATAACAGGAGCGGTGTGCAACATATTCCTCGACATTCTCTTCATATCCGTATTCAAGAGAGGCGTCAGGGGAGCTGCGGAGGCGACCGTCATCAGCCAGCTGATATCGATGACAATCACGCTGTTCTTTCTCACTAAGCGTAAGGACGACTGCCGCTACGACATAACCCGTTCCTTCGACATCGATCCCTTCATCCTCAGAAAGATGCTGCAGATAGGTCTTCCCGGCGGAATACAGTCGGTGATGTACAACATCTCGAACATGATCATCCAGACCAACGTCAACCGCTTCGGTACCGATACGGCTGCAGCCTGGGCCGCATACAACAAGCTGGATTCAATCTTCTGGATGATAATCAATGCCTTCGGCATAGCCGCAACGACATTCGTGGGTCAGAACTACGGCGCAATGAAGATAGACAGGGCGAAGAAGGGAGTGAAGGACAGCATGCTGATGTCGGGTCTTACCGCAGTCTTCATGTCCTTCCTCTACGTGAAGTGCGGACGCTTCGGCTTCATGCTCTTCGCGTCCGACACCAACGTGATTGAAATCGGAATGAGGATTCTCACGACGATTGCGCCCATCTTCATCCTCTACATACCCATCGAGATTCTCTCGGGTGCTCTCAGAGGAGTCGGAAAGACTCTCGTGCCGACGCTCTTCACGGTGTTTGGAATCTGCGGTCTCAGACTGATATGGCTCAGCATTCCCTGGTGTACGGCTACAATAGAAAGAGTAATGTACTGCTACGCCATCTCGTGGGGGCTGGTATCATTACTCTTCATAATCTATTACAGAAAGGGCGACACCTACACTCTGAGAGCTCAGAAGAGCTCTCTGTAATTGACTCCTATGCTCTTGCATGAGGAAGGCTTACTTATAATCTCGTAAAGGTTCTTCGGTACGGGTACCGTCACTCCGAGAAGAGGCTCGACTATCGTGTTGAACTTCGCGGGATGCGCTGTAGAGACAACAATTGCCGGTTCACCGAGATAGTGGTCTCTTCTCACCCTCTCTCCGCACGCAGTGTGGGGACAGATGATGTACTTCTCGTCGTCGTAGACTTCCTTTATCGTTTCTCTTATCTCGTCGTCGCCCACGCTGTAGGCTGTGACATTGCTCTTGAAGAGATCGAATGTCGGATAGAGGTCGAAGAGTCTCTCCGCATTCGACGGCGCTCCCACATCCATTGCGTTCGCAAGCGTCTTTATGCTGTCGCGGGGTCTGTACTCGCCGTTCTCGAGATAATCGGGCATTGTCCTGTTAGCATTGCATGCCATGACTATGCGTGAAATCGGGTATCCCATCTCCTTTGCCCAGTAGGCACCTGTGACGTTGCCGACGTTGCCCGAGGGGACGATGAAGACGGGCTTCCTCCCGTACTCAAGCTCGTAGAGCGACGAAGCGTATGCGTAGTACGCCATCTGCGGCAGCAGGCGTCCGATGTTGATGGAGTTGGAGGAACTTAATGATGCGGAGTACTTCTCGTCCATGAAGGCTTCCTTGACCATCTTCTGGCAGTCGTCGAAGTTTCCGTCGACTTCATACGATTCGATGTTTCCGCCCCAGCTCGT
The DNA here is from genome assembly GCA_963626075.1 of Acutalibacteraceae bacterium. Lineage (GTDB taxonomy): Bacteria > Spirochaetota > Spirochaetia > Sphaerochaetales > Sphaerochaetaceae > Ornithospirochaeta. Next base: position 14,436 of record CAVFVX010000018.1, on the reverse strand, counting down.
GAGCTGCGCTCTCTGTCTCTCGGCAACCCTTCCCTTCGGGAAAAGCACCTTCACGGAGAGATTCTGCCTGCCGTAGAATGCTGCAGCGACTGCGCCGCCCGTATCACCGCTTGTTGCGACGAGGATCGTCTTCTTTTCGCCCTTCTTCACGAGGAGCCTCTCCATGCAGCAGGAAAGGAATCTCGCGCCGAAGTCCTTGAAGGCACTTGTCGGACCGTAGATGAGTTCCATGAACAATGAGCCGTCCTTAGTCTTACGGAAGGGAAGCGGGAAGGAGAATGCGTCGCGGCATATGTCCTCGAGTTCCCCTTCGAGTTCATCGCCCTCGAAGAAAGGCTTTATCGCGGAGTACATCGCCTCACTCAGTCCCTCGCCGTTTGCGAATACGTCCACCGCCTTCGGCAGCTCCGTCGGAACGAAGAGTCCTCCGTCGGGTGCAAGGCCCTTGAGGATGGCCTCGCTTACACTTATCCCTTCACTCTTTCTGTTTCTTGTCGATACGAATCTGATCATCTTTCCTGCTCCTTAAATCTTGCTTCCAAGATATGCACTGAGTCTCAAAATATCTGCAAAGATACCCGCTGCCGTAACTTCCGGTCCCGCTCCCGGTCCCTGTACGACGAGAGGCTGACTGTGGTAGCGCGCCGTCGTGAACTGGATGACGTTATCCGTTCCCCTACTCTGGCTGAAGGGGTGCGAAAGCGGGAACTTCCTGAGTCCGACCGAGCACCTTCCGCCGTCGACTGTGCCGACGTATCTGAGGGCCATGCCTTCTTTTCTCGCTTCCGTATAGAGGGAGAGCATCCTGTCGTCCATCTCGGAGATGCGTGCAAGGAACTCCTCCTTCGTCACTCCCCTGAGATTCTCCGGGACAAGTGACTCCACGGGGAAGGCGCTGACTTCGGTTCGGTACCCCAGTTCACGCGAAAGTATTACAGTCTTTCTCGCAACGTCCATACCCGAGAGGTCATCTCTCGGGTCGGGCTCCGTGAAGCCGAGCTCCTTTGCCTTCAGCACCAGCGACGAGAACGGGACTGTTCCGTCGTATGTGGAGAAGAGCCACGAGAGCGTTCCGGAGACCATTCCCTCGACCTTCTCGATTGTGTCTCCAGTCTCCCTGAGGTCCTTGAGCGTCGTGATTATGGGAAGCCCGGCGCCGACAGTTGTCTCGTAGAGGAACTTTCTTCCCGTACGCCTCGAGGCGGCGAAAATCTCCTCATAGTTATGGTAAGGACCGGATGGAGCCTTCTTGTTCGGAGTTATGACATGGAAGCCCTGCTCGATGAAGGAGCGGTACTGCGATGCCCTCTCCTCGCTGGAGGTTGCATCGACAAGTACCCAGTGAGGATAGTACGAAGCCTTGATGTGCGAGAGGAACACGTCCTCGTTGTAAGCTATCGCGTCCTTCTCGAACTTCTCACGCCACCCGGAAAGGTCTATTCCCTCGTCCGAGAGCAGCATCTTTCTGCTTGTCGCGATTCCCCTTACGCGGATGTCGAGATCGAACTCCCTCTTGAGTCTCTCGCTCTCGCGTCCTATCTGGTCAAGGAGTGTTCCGCCGATATTCCCCGGACCGAAGAGCCCGAGCGACAGTGTCTGTGCAGACATGAAGAAAACGGTATGGAGAGCTCTCTCGGCCTTGACGGCATCTCCCGACGAAATAACCGCACTGATGTTTCTCTCGCTCGAGCCCTGTGCGATTGCCCTGACGTTGACTCCGGCACGCGCAAGGGACGAGAAGAGCTTCCCGGCAACGCCTACACGTCCCGGCATTCCCTCGCCGACTACCGCGAGAATCGAAAGGTTGTCCTCGCAGTCGACTGTCGAGATCTGATGGGAGGAGAGTTCCTTCTCAAACTCCCTTACTATGGTCTCCCTCGCCTTCCGGCTCTGAGCCTGGGGGATTGCGAAGCAGATCGAATACTCGCTTGATGCCTGGGAGATGAATATTACGGAAATACCTTCATTCCTGAGAGCAGTGAAGAGTCTTGAAGAGACTCCCGGCACGCCCGACATACCCGAACCTTCGACGTTGATGAGGGAGATGTTCTTCACGACCGAGAAGGCCTTGACGCCCTTCGAGGAGGAATCTATCTCCCTCGTTACGGTCGTTCCCTTCTCCTCGGGGTCTCCCCAGTACCTGAGTGTCAGCGTGAGTCCCGCTTCCTCTGCGGGGATGAACGAATGGGGATGTACGACGGGAGCGCCGAAGAACGAAAGCTCCGTTGCCTCCGAGTATGAAAGAGAACGGATTATATGCGCATTCGGAACATCCTTCTTGCTTGCCGAGTACAGGAGTCCCTTCTGGTTCCAGAAGGTAAGAGGACACGAGAGCGAAGAAGCGATGAGGGAAGCCGTGTATTCTCCCCAGCCTTCCTCGCTTCTCTCCTTACCCGATGCGTCCCTGTCGTCGTCGCAGTACATGAGCTCCCCTGCGACTATCACGGTCCTTCTTCCCGACACCGACCCCGGTGACGAGAGTACGGCGGAGGGGGACATCACGACTGTTTCGATTCCGTCGGAATTGAGGCGCTTCTGAATGATCAGGGCAAGGAACGATGACGTGAGGTTCTCGAGGTAGTCCTGTGCCCCGCCTTCCCTGCTTCTGAGAATCCAGACAGCCTTGAGGATGTCGGCTATCTTCGAGAAGGAGGCTTCCATCTCCTCCTTCACCTCTGCAGCGTCGGAGAGACAGAGGGAGGAATCCGCAAGCTCGAGCCACCCCGCCTTCTTCATCTCGAGTAAATGCCAGAGGTCATCCTCCCTCTTCTCGGCCCTCTCGAGAAGCTTCGTGAATGTAAGGGAGGGATTCAAGGGCGGCGGAAGGACGATGATGGATGTGTCGTCCCCGCTCATGCTGACAACCCTTATGAGTTTTTCTATTCCCTTCGAAGTCGAAACCATCGAACCTTCAAGTGCGTGTACCCGGATGCTCATTGAAACCTCCCTGCATTCTTATAAAAAAAGAGGGCTCCCTCTTTTAAGGAGTCCCCGTCTTTCTCATTCTTAGAAAAAATCTAATCCTGTTATACAACCTTCTGGACTCTTCCTGCTCTGAGGCAGCGAGTGCAGACCTTGATTGTTCTCGGAGTACCGTCGATGAGAGCCTTTACGGACACGATGTTGGGTCTGAACTCACGCTTTGTGGTCACACCGATATGCTGTCCGACACCGCCCTTCTTCTTGGACTGTCCCTTTCTTGTTACAACTGAACCAGAAATTGTACCTTTTCCGCAAATATCACATCTTCTAGCCATGACTAATATCCACCTTAAATAATTATTCACATTATTCGACGTAACCTTTGTACGGCCTTGAGCCGTGAGCATGGGCAAAGATGCCGTCGTAACACTTGATGAATATACCGCAAAGGGGAAAACTTTGTAAAGCCGTTCAAGATTCAATCGAAGCGTTTTCTGCATTTTTCTTCGAGAAAACACCTTCCGCACCCGGGGTGCGGGCGGCATATTGTGCGTCCGAGATAATTGACACAGTCCGAAAGCCTCGACCAGCACGAACTGTCGAATGATTTCTCTATCTCCCTCATGGTCTTCTCCCTGTCGTGGGAGGAAGAGAGTCCGAGGCGGTAGCTCACCCTCTCGAAGTGTGTGTCGACGACGACTGCGGGTTCGGAAAGTACATGCTGTGCATAGCACGCAGCAGTCTTCTCTCCGATTCCCCTTATCCCGAGAAGTTCCTCCTTCGTCTCCGGGAGGCCGTTGTCCCGTATATACTCCGATACTCTCCTTATCGTTCCCGCCTTCGTCTTCGAAAGTCCGGAGGAATGTATCAAAGCTTCGATTTCCTTCTCGTCCGCATCAGCTACATCAGATACACCATGAAACCTCTCGAAAAGTCTTCCTGAAGAAATCACGGCCATCCTGTCGGTCGAGGATGCGGAGAGGATGACGGAAACAAGGAAGCGGTACGGGTCATCACGGTAAGGGAGGAAAAACACCTCGGAAGGGGTGGCTCTGTCGAGTGCGTTGAAAATCTCCTTCTCTCTTTCTTTCATGCTCCGATTCTACATCCTTTTTCGTTCTTCTGACAGAAGTCTCCTCCTCTCCTATCCACTTCAACAGTGCACTGAAGACCGGAAGCTGCCCGGTCGACACAAGCCCCTTCTTCTCGATGACCCGCTGCTTCGTTCTCACGACAGTCCTCCGGCTCACACCCAGCACCTCCGCCGTCTCCTTGTCGCTCATGCCGTAACTCAGGGGCGTGAGTATCTTCTTCTCCCTCTCGCTGAGACGGCGGATCACCGTATCGTGGCGGTAGGTGCCGCGTGAGGAGTATATGTCGCCGAGCGTCACCTTCGGGCTCTTCACGAACTCGACGAAGGGAAAGAGCGAGACGATGAGATTCTCCTGGAATGGAAGCGGGAAGACGACGATGCGGCATACGGGATTGAGACGCCGCGAAACGACTATGTCCTCCACAAGGCGGAAGAGATTTGACGACGAGAGAATGACTATGTCGCCTTCGACAAGCTCATCGTACGGCTTCAGCTCCTCGTGGGAGTAGTTGAGGCTTCTGTCGAATGAAAGGCCGTCGAGGGGACCGCGGATTACGATCTTCTTGCACATACACTTCTTTAAGGTCATTTCCCGGCCGGAATTGTCATCGTTTTGTGAAAGATTTTTTCAGAAATCTCCAAAGTCGGACATAAACCCTGAAAATCGGTGAACTTTAGGAGGGGTCGATAAAGACCGACGTCGCTCTCCACATTATTGACGCACCCCGTCCCTTTCTCTATACTTCCCTTGTTCCGGGATGTCGCCTAGCGGCTATGGCGCCTGCTTTGGGAGCAGGATATCGATGGTTCGAGTCCATTCATCCCGACTTTTCAGCCTCTCAAGAAGAGGTTTTTTTTATGCCTCAGGCTCCATGTACTTCGCGTCCCTCTTCCAGATATCCTGAACAAGCACCTCTTCGATGTCGGCCATGTTCGAGGAGGTCACCGTTCCGTCCTCATCGATGACCATTGCCGAATCAGGGAAGCGGAGATTGAGTACCCGGATGAAGCCGTCCTCGTTCCTCGTGAAGGCATAGCCCCGTATGATCATGTCCGCCGCATCTGCGATTTCCTTCAGTCTTTCTTCAGTCATCTTTCTTCCTCACTTTCAGAGCCGAGGCTCATGAGATACTCCTCGACATTGATGTACTCCACACCGTTATCGAGAGTACAGTTCTCTCCTCTGTAGAGGACTATCCGCCGTTTTATCGTTCCGAAGCGGAACGCAGCCTTTTCCGCATCCTCTTCATTCATTATATGCCGGTACTGCATTTCGTTCCTCTCCTTCGAGTGCTTTATTTCGAATACATCAATCGTACCTTCCTTCCCGTTCTGGACGACCATGTCGAATTCCCCGACGGCGAACTGCAGCTTGAAGACCTTTCTGTCCCCGAGTGCCTTCTTCGTCTCCAGAAGCACCAGCTCCTCCAGCATTCGTCCTCTTATCGTATCGAGAATTCTTTCCTCAATACGGGCTCTCTCGTCGTGACTGAGAGAGGAGAACCGCTCGTCAAGGAGCAGTGAAGATATCAAAGCTTCCGCCTGGGCATACCTCAGGCCGCACTGTGAAAAGACCGTGATCACCTTTCTCTCGTTGAGAGATGTCATGTTCACAAGTGGAATCTCATCAATGAGGTCGAGAAGGAAAAGGTATTCCCTGATTTCATCGGCATGGCTCTGCTTCACCTGTGTCTTCTGCCTGTCTCTGTCGAGAATCTCCAGAATTTCCTTCAGAGTCCCGGTCAGCTTCTTCTCGTCCACGTCGTCGAGGACGGTACTCGTCTCCTTTCTGTCCCGTCGTACGTTGACCTTCGCAAGTCCGAAATCCCCGCTTCTGAAATCCCGGGTGAGAACATCGACGGTGAAGTCGTGGTTCATATCCTCCACGATTCTGTTCACCGCTCCCGTAAGCTCGCCGTTTCTGTACAGCTCGAGAAGGCTTCTGAAATGTCCTCCCCCCTGGTAGTTCTCGAGGGAGTGCTGTATGTTCACCGCTATTGCAGTATTCACGTACTCATCCGCTCCCCCGGCGGAGGAGAATGCATCGCTGTTGTAGTCCGTTCCGCCGGGACACATGGTACCGCCGTAGCGGAGGAAGGTGTCCACATCCCCCAGACCGAGTACGTTTCTGAATTCCCTGTAGGGAATGAATGTCGTATGAAGAAGAATGCACCTTCCGTAGAGCTGCACGTCACGAGAGAGGAGAAAGCCCAGGGAATCTGTTCCTGAAAGAATAATCTTCATCCCCTCCGCTGCGTAGATGTCGGAAAAGAGAGCGGCCCCGCCGATGAAGTCGGACATCAGAGTCACTTCATCGATGAATACGTATCTGTATCCTCTTTCGTCAAGCTCGATGAGGTCCCTGTTGAGAACGCCGAGATTGTCTTCCGTCCTTATCTGGATGAGAGCGGTCTTCGCTCTGTCTTCGGGGGAAAGGGAGAGAATCATCTGCCTCATGAGCGTCGTCTTACCTGTTCTCCTGAGACCGTAGAGTATGCATACCGTGTCATGACTGTCACCGCGGACGTACTTCTCGAGATTGGAGAAGATCTCTCTTTTTCTGTATTTAGAAACGGATGAAGCGAGACGCATGAGCCTTTCTCCGGTTATGACCGAAGTACGGAACGGGGAGGCCTGCACGGGATTTTTCACTCCTCCCTTCAGTTCCTTCTCAAGCTCTTTGCGTCTTCCGATTTCCGCCCTCAGTTCCTCCGCTTCGTCCTCACTCACGGTCCGTGACCTCTGTCTGCCGTTCTCCGTCCACTGATGATAGATATATTTCCTCCCCTTGATGGTGCGGACCGTCAGACCTCCGGAAGGTAGTGATTCGATTTCCTTTCTTATCTTCTCTTCATCCATGCATAAAAAGTTAACTTAGTTATCCGCAATTATCAAGTGAATTAAGTTAACTTTTTTCTTTCAAGGAGATTGTCTGAAGTCACCCTCCTTCTTCTTCCGGAGAGAAAGCACTTCGAATATACTGACGGTGTGAAGAAAACGGTACTTGTCCTCATTCTCATGTCTCTCCTTCTCCTGCCGTCATACGCACTCTCCTTCCCGGCCTATGACTTCACCTTCTACAAGACGACGGACGAGACGCTGACATCTTTCAACAGGAACAATGTCGGCCTGGACGTGACCGGCTACGGCTTCGTCGGGGAGGAATCCGCATGGGGAATATATCTCAGAATCGGCATCCAGACACCGCTGAAGACTCTGATAAAGATGAAGGACGATTTTCTTTCCGGTCTCTTCACAAACTCAAAGACGACGAAGACGGAAGAGACAGAGACTGCCGTTTCCCCGGAGGAGTATTCCCCCGATGCCTATGACACCTCGTCGTCCGAAACCGCTGTTCCCGATACTGCAGTTCCGGAAACTCCGGTATCCGGAACATCAGTCCCCGGCACTTCCGCACCCGATGATGCAACGGATAATACACAAAATGAAACGCCACAGTCCGGGACTTCATCTTCCGATTCCTCATCTGAAACAATAATCTCGGAGAAGACTGAAGACAATAGCAGTCTCTACTCCGCCTCCGACGGGAGCGGAATCAACACGACAAGCACCACAGAGTGGAGATTCCTCTTCTCCCTGGGCCCCGCACTGAGAAGAATCATGACGCAGGACGCCCTCGTCTACGCGGGACTCGGAGTGACAGTGGAAACACAATACAGGAACATATTCACGTCCTCCTCGGGAGACATCTTCTCCTCGTTCTTCGCCCGCGGCTCTGTCGACCTTGACATGGGCTTCCGTGTAGGACTCGAAGGGCGCCGCACCACAATCCGTATCGGAGTTCATGCCATAACGGACATAATCGGCTTCTACTCCTACGAGATGTACAACACCGGGAAGAGCGGTGACAGGACCCCCCACTGGGACATCTACGGTTACATAGCGGGCAGGGACGGAATCATGGGAGCCACGACGGGCTGGGGCTACATAAGGCTCGCGACAACCTTCACGGAAAGGCACACAAAAAAATACAACTACTCCAACAGAACGCCGAAGACCGGCGGCGGAGCAATTGTATGTGTCGAACAGGAAGAATCCCTATCTTCTGTCCTTGTCGATGCGTCTCAGGAATAACATTGCGAGGACTGCGAAGGCCGCGACGAAGAGAAGCAGCATCAGCCAGCAGTTCGCGACATTCTTCACTGTGGACACGTAGGCCGTGTTCGGGCTGAGCTCTCCCGTCTTCATCTGGAAGGCCTCGACTCCGCCGGGATTGCTTTCGACCGTTGCCACGACGTCAGAGAGCGGCGTCATTCCCTCATACTCGACGTTCTCGAACTTCTTCAGCATGTTCCAGACGGTGACCATCTTGAGCGAATTGTAGCGGCTGATTGCGCAGATGGCGCACATGCCCCACTTCGCAATCGTGAGATTGGAAATGAAGTTGCTGACATCTCCCTCGAGCGTGAACACCGCACCCGAGAACAGAAGTTCGAAGATGAGCACGAAGGGCATTATCGTCATGGCTGCGGTGGTGCTTCTCGCAATACAGCTTATGAGAAGCGACATGATGTCGGAAGCGTACGTTATTAGGAAGAACGTGATGCAGAGGTCCACGGGGAACCAGGGTGTGATGATCCCTCCCGACGGGTACTCGATTCCGCTTATCTTGCATACAATCACGCTGACTATCGCCTGCAGGAGGCAGAGCCCCGCCTGGTAGACCATGTGCGAGAGTATGTAGGAGGGAATCATCATTCCCGAGCGGTGCTCTCTCTTGACGATGGGTCTCTCGCGGCAGACGACCTGGATGGAGTTGAAGAAGCCGTTCCATATGCAGATGCAGGAGAGTGCAAGGGATCCCTTCATCGTTCCCTCCATCGTCTTCATCATCGTGCCCTTGATTACGAACGACACGAGCCCCGCAATGAGGGCTGCCATCGGAAGCATCTTCCAGTCATCCTGGTAGATGAACATCCTCAGGAACTTTCCGAGGTAGATCGGAATCTGGCGGAATGTCTTTCTGTAATGTACCTTCTTATGCTCTTTCACGTCTCACCTCCTCGAACTTCTGTATGAGTTCGTCACTCATTCCCTCTCCGCCTTCGTCCCTGCGGTTGATCATCTTCACGATGTCCTCCATTCTTTCCCTTCCGAAGAATGCACGGGCATCATCGATCTTTCCGTTGAATACGAGGCGTCCCGTCCTGTTCTCGTCCTTCGCGAGGATTATCACCTCGTCGAAGAGGTCGATGACTCTGTCGGGAGAGTGAGTGATGACGATGACGATCTTACCCTTACGCGAGATTGCATGAAGTCTCTCCATGAGGTCTCTCGCAAGTACTCCGTCGAGTCCCGAGTCGGGCTCGTCGAGTATGAAGAGAGACGGGTCGGAAACGAACTCGGTTGCGATGCTCGTTCTCTTCTTCTGGCCGCCGGAAAGCTTTGCGACAAGGTTGTTCTGAACGGTTCTTAGACCGAAGATCTCGAGGGTGTTGTCTATCTTCCGGTTTCTCTCCTCCTTCGTCACCTCAACGGGCATTCTCAGCTTCGCGACATCCTCGATTGTCTTTCTGACGGTGTCGTTGTATCTGATGAGGTCCATCTGGGGCACGAAGCCGATGTCGTACTTCATGCTGCCGAATTCCCGGTAGACGTCCCTGTGGTCGAGGGTCACCGTGGCATCTGCCTTCTCGTAGCCGATTACGGCGTTGACGAAGGTCGTCTTGCCGGCCCCCGATCCTCCGAGAAGGAGAACCATCGTACCCGGCTGGATGGTAAGCTTAATATCCTTGAGGAGTTCCCTGCGCTTCGAGAAGAGTGCCTTCACGGAACGCGAGCGGATGTCTATGTCGAGGGCGCCGTCTGCTCCCCTGAGGTCGATCCCCGAAATGCTGTCAATCGACCCGGAAAGACTTTCCTCCTCGGAAATCTGATGAATCTTCTTCGAGTATCCCCAGATGACGGAGGTGAGGGACTCAAAGAAGAGCCACATCCAGAGCCAGCGCTTGCGCCTGCCGAAGCTTTCGCACATTCCTATATATACTCTCAGATGATAGACGAACTCGACGACCGAGAGTGCCATTGCAATAACGATGAAGGCCATGTTCCAGACGACGTACCCCGTAGTCGTCGCAGCCTCGGCCCTCTCGGCATAGGATGTGGACAGGAATATGTTGTATGCAATCTTGACCGTATAGAGGAGAGCGGAAGCGAACATGAGCTTCTTCCCCTGGTCCTCCCTCCTGGCACATATCGAGAGCTGATAGATTCTGTAGACCGGAATCCATGAATACCATTTCTTTATACCGCACTTGGAGAATATCTTCCCCATGCCGAAACCCGCAAGAACATACGTCAGCAGATAATAGATGACTGTCAACAGTTCAGAACCACTATACGATGCAGCTTCCAACGCAATACCTCCGCTTTGTCCCCTATTCTATGGATTATTCCTTTTCTCGTGAAGTTGTTTACTCCCGTTTTGCACCATACTTGTCTTTATTCCCGTGGTCTTTATAATTGTTCCAAGGATATGTTCGAGCTCTTCATCTACCTTCTCACGATGTCCGGCACCCCCGGCCCCAATACGATAGCAAGTCTCCAGAACGCCTCCGAGAACGGGCTGAGGAAGGGAATATGGCTCAACTACGGAATGGCCGCGGGAATACTGATGATCACGACAGTGACCTATCTCCTGATTTCACTCCTCTCGTCCCTTATCCCCTCGCTCTCCGTCCTCCTCCAGGTCCTGAGCATCGTCTACATACTCTTCCTCTCATGGAAGATGTACTCGAAGCGGGACCTTCCCTCTTCGTCATCATCCGACGGCTCCTTCCGCCGCGGCTTCCTGATGCAGCTTGTGAACGTCAAGGTTCTCATGCTCTGCGTCTCGACAATATCCACGTTCATACTTCCCGCATCATATTCGTTTCTCGAAGGCTATCTCGTATCTCTCTCGATTCCCCTGATGTGCTTCCTCACGGGTCTCATGTGGGGAATAGCGGGAGAAGCGCTGAAGAACGTCTACCTGAAGCACAGAAAAGCCGCGAACACGATCTTCGCGCTCTCTCTTCTCGCCCTTGCCGTGAAAAGCGCGGTCACGCTCGTAAAGGGGCTTCTTGCGTGAAGTTATCAGAGTAACATATTTTTACATATTCCCAAGTATTGAGACCGGAAAATGAGGAAAAACGCAACTGTTTTCTTTTCCGTTTCCGTTGGTTTTCTGTCATTTAACGAACTTTATTTCTTTTTTTCTTGCCCGTTCTCCGTTTCCATAGCAGAATTAACCCAACACAGATTAATAAGGAGAACATAATGGCAGTAAACACCGAAGCTCTCATTATCGTAGTAGCCTACCTTCTCGGTATGCTCTTAATCGGCTACATCGTCGGCAAGCTCAAGATCAAGGATGCTGACGACTATATGCTCGCAGGGCGCAGAATGGGCCTCTTCATGGTCGCTTTCTCACTCAGCGCAAACAACATCGGAGGCGGAAGCACCACGGGTCTTGCCGGAAAGGCATACACTACATGGGGCATGAGCGCCATCTGGTACGTCCTCGCCGCATCGATTGCAATGATTCCTCTTGCATACTTCGCGCCGAAGATCAGAAAGACGATGGCAGTCACGATTCCCGAAGTCGTCGGAAGAAGATTCGGAAAGTTCAGCTCGGGCTTCTCGGCAGTACTGAACATCATCGCTCTCTTCTGTCTCACATCGAGCCAGGTAGCAGCATCGGGTTCCGTCGTCTCCGTTCTCACGGGCATCGACACAAGACTCTGCATGATAATCGCAGGCGCAGTCATCATCCTCTACACTACATTCGGAGGAATGATCGCCGACCAGATATCCGACCTCGTGCAGTTCATAATCATCCTCGTCGGTCTCGCCGTTGCGACTCCGTTCGTAATCAAGGGCTGCGGCGGCTGGGACGTAATCGCTTCCAAGCTTCCCGAAGGCCAGACGGATTTCACGAAGATCGGCTGGGTCGTCATCATCGGCTACATCTTCAACTACTTCTGCACCTTCCTCTCCGGCCCGGAAATGATCAGCCGCTTCGAAAGTGCAAAGGATGAGAAGACAGCGGTAAGGGCAAGCATCCTCTCCGCAGTCCTCATGGCTGCAATGGCTGTATTCCCCACACTCATGGGTCTTGCTGCACTCTCCGTCAAGGAAGCTCTCGGCAATCCCGCATCGGGTTCTGCAATGATGGCAGTCACGACGGCATATGCTCCGACAATCATCACGGGTCTCGTATCCGCAGCAATCATCTCCGCAACGATGAGCTCTGCAGACTCGAACCTCCTCTGTATGTCCACGATGATCATCAACGACCTCTACAAGCCCTATGCCAGGAAGGAACTCTCCGGCATGAAGGAAGTCAGGGCGACAAGATGGTGTAACATCATCTGCTGCGCAGTTGCAATGCTGATTTCGCTCCTCGGAATCAACATCGTCACGATGAACACCTTCGCATTCGCAATCCGCTGCGCAGGCCCGTTCGCTGCCTACGGACTCGGACTCGTGGTACCGAAGGCTACAAAGCACTCCGGACAGATCTCCATCATCACCGGAACAATCGGTGTCGTCTTCTGGCAGATTCTCTCCGGCGGTGACTTCTACATGGGAATCCTCCCCGTCGTATTCGGCTGTGCTGTCGGAACGATCACATTCTTCCTCGTCAACGCAATCGAATGGAAGAAGGGCGTCGAACCCGCACCGAGTGCATACATCGAGTAACAGAAGGAATTCCTTCCATCAGCGGTCGCTTGAAGGCGGCCGCTTTTCATTTGAGGCCTTTCCGTACACACATCCGGGAATCTAACAGAATGTTAAATGTGAACTTTATTCTACGTGGAGTGGAGAATGAGTGTTACAATCCCAACATTGAATAAGGATTCGGGGGAATGCTGGTCAATTCGGAAGCCATTGTCATCATTGTTTCATACACCTTCTGTCTTCTTCTCATGTGCCTTGCAGTGAGCGCACTGAAGCTGAAGAATTCCGATGACTTCATAATCGGCGGACGCAGGATGGGAATAGGACTCGTTGCCCTCTCTCTCAGTGCGGACAACATCGGAGGAGCAAGCACCTCGGGTGTTGCCGGATTCGCCTTCTCGACGGGAAGCGCTGCAGTAGTGTGGTATGTTCTCGCATGCGCTCTCGCGATGATTCCCCTGGCCTTCTTCGCCCCGCGTATCAGGCGCACGCTCGCCGTTACGGTTCCCGAGGTCATAAGACGGCGCTACGGAAAATCGAGTGCACTCTTCACGGCGGTGCTCAACATAATATCTTCGGTGTGTCTCATTTCCTCCCAGATATCTGCTGCGGGAATCGTCATCCATGCGGTGACCGGAATGAACCTGAAGTTTGCGATGGTCATCACCGCAGCCGTCATCTGCTTCTACACCGCCCTAGGGGGAATGGTAGCCGACCAGTTCACCGATGCAATCCAGTACATCATGATCATCTTCGGTCTTGTCGTTGCCGTTCCGTATGTCATAGAGGGCTGCGGAGGCTGGGAGAGTGTTTCAGCCTCTCTTCCCGGAGACTACAGCGACCTCACGAAGACGGGCTGGGTGACGATCATCTCGTCCGTCCTCAACTACTTCTGCACCTTCGTCACCGGTCCGGAGATGACGAGCCGCCTCGAGAGCGCAAGGGACGAGAAGACTGCGTGGAAGGCATCCCTCCTCTCGGGTCTCCTCATGGCTGCGGTCGTCGCATTCCCCACTGTTCTGGGGCTCTGTGCATACTCCGTGAAGGAAAGCCTCGGAAGCATTGATGAGGCGGGAGCCCTCATCGCCGTCACGAGCGAATTCGCCCCCGGCGTCATCTCGGGTCTTCTTGCAGCGGCAGTCATCGCCGCAGCAATGAGCTCCGCCGATTCCTACCTCCTCTGCACGGCGGCAATCGCCGTGAAGGACATCCGGATTCCTCTCTCGAGGAAGAAGCCTTCAGAGAAGGAGATAATCAGGGAGACGAGGATACTCGTCGTATTCTTCTCCCTTGTCTCCCTCGCCGTTGCCGTCTTCAACTTCTCCATACTCCAGGTCAACACCTTCGCCTTCGCCCTCAGGTCAGCAGGTCCCTTTGCAGCCTACGGACTGGGCCTCGTTGTGAAGAAGGCGACAAGACACTCCGGTCAGCTTTCGCTCATTACGGGAACAGCGGGAGCCGTCGTATGGCAGCTTCTCTCCATGGACGGCTTCTTCCTCGGAATACTCCCCTCCGTCTTCGGAGCGGCGGTGGGAATACTCACCTTCTTCATCGTCAACGCAGTCGAATGGAAGAAGGGAATTGAGGCTGCACCGAGCGCATACATCAGCGAAGACGTCCGCTGATGTCTCCATTCCACCCGGCTGCCGGATTTCTCGAAAAGGAAGCACAGCCCGTCCCGGAAAAGCCGCAGAATGAAAAAATCTTCGGCTACCCACTTGAAAATGTCCTTCAATAAA
>CAVFVX010000017.1:0-25844 GCA_963626075.1 Acutalibacteraceae bacterium | reverse complement strand
ATTTCACGTATCTCGTCAATCTGGCCCCTGCCGAAGAACGAGGAGCGGCTCTCCTCCTTCACTGTGAAGCTTTTCTGGAATACGACACAAAGCCCCAGTGTCTCTATGAGGCTTCTGATTTCGACTTCCCTCAGATATACTCTTCTCTCGTCCTCACCCGTCTCTCGGGTGGTTACGAGAAGAACGCGTTCTTCATCCATATTCCGATAATAGCATTAAAACCTTTTTTGTTGCATAATGGGGCTTCGAGGAAAAACGATGAGTCTTAACTGTGGTATTGTCGGACTCCCGAATGTCGGTAAGTCCACCATCTTTTCAGCCGTAACGGCTGCTCCCGCCGAGGCGGCGAACTATCCCTTCTGTACTATTGATCCGAATATCGGAATGGTGAACGTTCCGGATGAGAGGCTCGATAAGATCGTCGAGCTCATTCCGCCTGCGCGTGTTGTCCCGGCAACAGTCGAGTTCGTCGACATCGCGGGGCTCGTGAAGGGTGCAAGCCAGGGCGAGGGACTTGGCAACAGATTCCTCGGTGCCATCAGGGAAGTGGGCGTCATCGCACATGTCGTGAGGTGCTTCGACAACAGCGACATCATCCATGTCAACAACAAGATCGATCCCGAGAATGATATCACCACAATCGACATCGAGCTCGCATTAGCCGACTGGGACACAGTCGACAAGCGCTACCAGAAGCAGAGCAAGCTCTCGCGTATCAGCAAGGAGCAGGCGAAGGAGAACGAGAAGGTTCTTCCTCTATACGAGAAGCTCTTGAAGAATCTCTCGGAGGGAATCCCCGCAAGAAGACTTGGTTTCGACGAGGAGGAGAAGGAACTCCTCTATGACCTTCATCTCATCACCCTCAAGCCCGTCATCTACGTCTGCAACGTTGATGAGGACGCAATCAGCGAGGACAATGACTACGTGAAGCGTGTGAGGGAGATTGCCGCTTCCGACAACAACGCACCCGTCGTCGTTATCTGCGGCAAGATCGAGGCCGAGATAGCCGAGCTCGAAACGAAGGAGGAGAAGAAGGAATTCCTGGAGGCTGTGGGCCTTGAGGAATCCGGACTCAATCACCTCGTGAGAGCAGCATACCACGCTCTCGGACTCAGGACATTCTTCACTGCCGGGAAGGACGAGGACAGAGCCTGGACCTTCAGGGAGGGCAGCAAGGCCCCCCAGTGCGCGGGAATCATCCACTCCGACTTCGAGAAGGGCTTCATCAAGGCCGAGGTATACAACTACAGCGACCTTGTGGAATACGGAAGCGAACAGAAGGTCAGGGAAGCGGGAAAGCTCAGACTCGAGGGAAAGGAGTATGTCGTCCAGGACGGAGACATAGTCTTCTTCAAGTTCAACGTCTGACAAGTTCCTCTGACATTGCTCTTATCCTCTCTTCATCCATCTTCACGACCAGCCTGTCGTATGTGACAAGTCCGTTGAGTTCGTCTTCGACGTCGCTCAGCTGCGTATAGATTGAGGCGCTGAGACCTTTCTCCTTTGCGGGGAAGATGTCCCTGCGGTACATCGCGATGACTGCGTCCGTCAGCTCTTCCTTCGTCTTATAGCCCTTGTACTCGAACCTGTCTCCCGAGTACCTGTGGCCCTCGACTGCAAGGCCGTAGCCTCCGAATTCGGTGAGAATCACAGAGCGGTTGTATTTATCCTTTTTATAGCGGTAGGGGCGGAAGTAGACGTGGAGGCTTCTGAATGCTCCCTTCTTCTGGTCGAGCCACCCCGAGTGGTAATCCACGGTCCTCGTCGGGTCCAGTTTCTCGACCATTCTCCCTATGCGGACGCTGTCGAACTGCCCCCACGCCTCGTTGAAGGGTACCCACATCGCAATCGAGACGACGTTTCCGAGGTGGTTTATCATTTCCGTGAGGTGTTCCTCGAACTCGTTTCTCATAGCTTCATCCTTACGCTTCAGTAGTCCGTAGTGGTTGTCCTTAAGATGAGACCCCAGAACGAGAGGCGCGGAGATTACGGGGAAGGAGTACTTTCCGCCGCCGGAGGGCATGTCCTGCCAGACAAGCATCCCGATTCTGTCACAGGCATAGTACCATCTGAGGGGCTCTACCTTTATGTGCTTCCTCAGACAGTTGAAGCCCATTTTCTTTGCGAGGATTATGTCGCCTGTCATCTCCTCTTCGCTTTCCGGCGTATAGAGGCCGCCGGAGTAGTAGCCCTGGTCGAGGAGTCCGTGATGGAAGTACGGCTTACCGTTTAACAGGAGTCTCTTCACTCCCTTCTCGTCTTCTCCGATTCCGAAGGTCCTCAGGGCCGTATAGGAGTAGATTCTGTCGTCTCTGTAGACAACACTGAAGTCGTAGAGAAACGGGTCCTCGGGTGACCAGAGGCGGGGATTTTCGATTTCAATCTTCAGACTCTGTCCGCTTCTGAAAGTATACTCCCTTCCTCCGATTTCAACTCTTCCGTCTCCGCCGTCTGTCGTATTGACTGTAAGGGTGAAGCCCGTGAGGGAGGGAACTGCCCTGAGAGTTGTTATATGAGCCTTCGGAACCTTCTCGATCCACACCGTCTGCCATATTCCCGACTGCGGTGTGTACCAGATTCCGCCGCGCCTGAGCTTCTGCTTTCCTCTTTCCTGCTCTCCTTCATCAGTCGGATCCTTTACGATTACGGAGAGGTGGAAGTGCGGTTTATGCACTGTGACGGAGAAGGGAAGGTAGCCGCCCCGGTGAGAGAGGACATCGTCGCCGTCAATGATGACCTTCGCTTCATAGTCCACGGCTCCGAAGTGGAGAATGAGCTCCTCCTTTCCGCTCTCGAAGCCGTAAGGCCACTCGACGTCACGCTCGTAGAAGAGTGTCTCTCCGGGCTGGAGGATGTGATTGACGCCGCTGAGGGCAGCCTCGGGCGAGTAGGGGACGAGGATAGTTCCCTTCTTGATCATTCTGTTGGAGGTGTCGGTTATCTCGTACTTCCATTCGCCGTTGAGACAGAGCCAGTCGCCGTCTCTCCTCTCCTGGGGTCTCGGGTATTCGGAAAGCGGAATCATACGGCTTTCTCCCTCTTACGGAGAATCAGGACGGGAATGACCGTGAAGACTTCGACGACTGCCGCAAGAACGAAGATGAGAGGTGTCGGGACTGTCTTCTCGACTCCGAGTTCGACATAGGTGAGGTTCGAGCCCTTGATGGCGAGGGCACCGATGCAGGGGCCGATGACCATGGGAAGCATGACCTGGAAGATCATCCTTATTCCCTGTATCTCACCCTCGTTTCCGCGGGGAGTGTAATCTCTGACCATACTCGAGAAAATCGATACGGAGAGAAGATAGCCGCTCATCATCACCGTTCCGGCGATTATCGTGAAGACGAAGGAGCGCGCCAGTGCCATCATCACGAGGCCCAGTGTCATGAGAAAAATCATCGGGATGCTGCTCTTCACTCTTCCGACTCTGTCCACGGCCTTGCCGCCGAGGATGCAGACGACGGATGCGAGTACGAGGGCGACAGCGAGGATGATTACATACGTGTCTTTGAAGCCGAGGTATGTCTGCATGTAGATGATGAGGTATGGGAAGAACACCTGCATTGCAAGTGCGTTCACCGCGTATGCGGTTAAGGCGATGTAGAGGTTTCCGTTGTTCTCTATCGTGCTCTTCCTGAAACCGAAGAGAAGGGAGTCCAGGAGCTTCACGTCTTCCTTCTTCTCCCCTTTATCCTTCCCGAGGAGGAAGACGGAGAGAATGCCCGCTATGAGCATTATTGCGGCAGTCACTGCGAAGAAGGTCGTCCAGTCGCCCTTCTGCGTGAAGCCGTCCATGACGCCGAAGACGAAGAGCATCGAAATCATCGGCAGCACCTGCACGACGGCTTCGACCTTCGTTCTGTTCTTCGTGTCCACAGTCTCTGTGATGTAGGCATTGAAGGCCGCATCGTTTGCAGTCGAGCCGAAGAAGGTCATGACACAGTCCATCACGACGACGAGAGCCGCAGCAGCAGTTACACCAAGAGCTGACGGTTTGATGAAACCGAAGGCGAGGACCGTGAAGGACCAGATGATGTAGCCAAGGGTTATGAATATCTTGCGTTTTCCGAGTCTGTCGGAGAGGGCGCCCATGATGAGCGTCGTCAGTGTCGCCACGACGGCGGAGGAGGAGACCATAGCCGCGATGTACGAGGGGTCGGTCGTTATCGTATTGTACATGAAGGTGTTGAAGTACATGTTCTCGATAGTCCAGGCTATCTGTCCCGCGAGTCCGATTATGATGAGTGCAAACCAGGATTTTCTGTTCATAGGTGAGATTATAGCAGTGAAGAGGGGAAAAAGAGTGAAAATATCATGCGATTTCACAATTTCTCAAATTGACATATTTATTTTCTTTGGAGTAAATTGGATAAGTCGAGTTTCGACACAAATCCAAAATTCTAACTGGAGGGTCTAAATCATGGGAAGAAATTTCACTCCTAGATTTAAGCAGTGCAGAAGACTTGGGGTTAATGTTTGTGGACACCCTAAGGCAATGAAGAGAGCCGCTAGCCCGGCTTTCGCAAAGAGAAAAAAGCCGACAGACTATTCGAAGCAGCTTACGGAGAAGCAGAAGCTCAAGGCTTACTACGGCGTTATGGAGAAGCAGCTCCATCGTTATTATGAGAAGGCTCTCAAGTCTTCGATGATGACAGGTGATGCTCTCGTCATCTCTCTCGAGAGAAGACTCGATAACCTCGTATACAGAGCAGGCTTCGCTAATTCCATCAGACTCGCTCGTCAGCTTGTCTCCCACGGCCACATTCTCGTCAACGGCAAGAAGGTTGACATTCCTTCTTACCAGGTTCAGGTCGGAGATGTCGTCTCCCTCAAGGAAAAGTCAAGAAGCAACGTACAGTTCGAAGCATGTTTCAAGGGCGCAAAGTCCTTCAACCTCGACTTCCTCACTGTCGACCAGGACAACTGGACAGCTACACTTTCAAGACTTCCCGAGAGAAAGGAAATTCCTATCGAAGTCAACGACCAGCTTGTCGTAGAGTTCTACTCGAAATAAGCCTGAAGTCTATAGATTGTGTTCCCCGCCCGGCCACATCAAGGCGGAAGGGAGAAGGAAAGGGCCTCATTCCAATTATGCCCTCCCGATCCCGCTTCTTCTGGCGGCTACCCTCAATAACAGAAGATGTAGAACATGTCTGGAGCTCCCCTCAACGGGGGGCTTTTTCACGCATTGAAAAAGCCGGCCGGAGCCGGTTTTCATTTCCACTTCACACTGAAGGATATCGGGTCATTAAGGAGGAGGAAGTCGATTATCGGGAAGGTGTAGACCGCAGTCTTCGCCCCCGTCTTCACTGCGCCTGTGACGGATGTTATGTTACCGGGCGTGGTTATCGTGATGGATACCGTGCTGTTATCGAGAGCGGCGGGGCTTTCGTCCCCCAGGAGGAAGGTGATCATCTCCTTGTATTCGTCCTCCGTCATGCCGTTCGAGTATTCGGGGCCGTATACTTCGAAGTTGCTGTCGCTGAGGAACGGAATCACGCTCTTGAGCTCTGAGTAGTTCTCCATCGAGAGATTGAAGGAGATGGAGGATGATGTGACAGAAAGGAGCGTGTTGCCTTCTCCGTTGTTGAGGTCCCTCAGGAGTGACGTGAGAGACGAATAGTCGAAGGAGATTATGTACCTCTTTCCCTCTCCGTCGGACACTATCCCCGTATTCGACGATGCCGAGGAGGAGTTGACTCTGTCCGCAAAGCCGACCATGGCGTCATCCATTATCGTATAGCCGTCTCCGGAGGAGAAGGACGAGAAGTCCTCGAGTACCGAGAGGAAGAACGGGTCGACCGTGACGTCGCTTTTCGACGAGCCGGAGTAGCCGGTCTCGGCCGTAAGGGTCTCGGTGACTGTGCACGAGGAGAGGAGGATAATCAGAATCAATGCCGCCGGAGCTGTCTTTTTCATGTGAACAGTCTAGCCCATGAGAGGGGGAAAGTGAAGAGAAGAGTTCAGTCTCCACGAATTCTGCCGTTTCTCTCCATCTGGACATTAATCAGATAAGGTGGTAGATAATCAGAGCCTTGACTTCTCCGGAGGGAAAGAATGAAGAAGAAGCTGATTCTCATTACCTTATTATTAATATGTACGCTTACCCTGTCCGCATCCTGGGACGGAACCTACCGCTGGGACAACAACACGAAGAAGTCCAACTGGGGGAAGGTGAAGGAACTCACCGTAAGGGTGGAGAGCACCGATGAGGCGTGGCTGTACAATCTCTATCTCGTCTATGACGGGAATGAGTACCGCATCTTCCCGCTCTACGCGCCGGATGAGGAAGGCTACACGGAGTGGCACGAGTACGACGAGGATTCGAGTGCCGGAGAGGCATTCAGAGTCAACAATAAAAGAATGAACACGACTGTCTTCACTCCCGGCAAGTGGATGATGGGAGAGAGTACGGTGACGGAGGACAGCATCCTGACACAGATCATAACCTCGGCATTCGGTCTGAAGATTACGGTAGAGGTGGAGTATGTCTTCTCTCTTGACGAAAACGGCAACAAACAATTAACTTTCTCAATGGACGCCGACCAGGACATAGCCAAAGGCAAGTTCTTCCAGAACGTGGAGAAGGGAAGCGACGGTAAGTTCACGCTTACCCTTATTGATTGATAGGAGGGTGCATTTTGGTTGCAGACCCCGCAAAGAAGACACTTATAATCGTCGAGTCACCGACGAAGGCGAAGACGATAAGCAGGTACCTGCCCCCGACATGCCGCGTCATGGCATCGCTCGGGCACATAGTAGACCTCAACCCCAGCCCCGATCCGAAGAAGGGCGGAGTCTACGGCATAGACGTCGACCACGGCTTCAAGCTCGACTACACTGTCGTCGAAGGCAAGGAGAAGCTGATCAGCGAACTCAAGGCTGCACTCAAGGGTGTCGACCAGCTCGTACTCGCTTCCGATGAGGACCGCGAGGGAGAGAGCATCGCATGGCATCTGTACAACACTCTCAAGCCCGCATGCCCGGTATACAGAATGGTCTTCCACGAGATAACGAAGAAGGCCATAACCGAGGCCTTCTCGTCCTGCCGCGACATAGACATGAATCTCGTCTACGCCCAGGAGGCCAGACGTGTCGTCGACAGACTCCAGGGATACGGTATTTCCCCGATTCTCTCGCGTAAGCTCGGCGGAAAGTACTCTGCGGGAAGAGTGCAGTCACCCGCTCTCAAGCTGATTGTCGAGAAGGAGAACCAGAGAAGGCGCTTCCGCTTCTCCGACTACGCGTCCCTCAGTGCCCTCTCGGACACGACTCCCGCATTCACATCGACACTCGTATCAATCGGAAATACTCCAGTTGCATCTTCCAAGAGCTTCAACGGAGAGACGGGAGAAGTGAAGAAGGGCGTGAAGGTGCTGACGCTGGAGGAGGCTGAGGAGCTCGCTCATACCCTGACGGGAAAGAGCGTACAGGTCTCGGATGTCCAGCAGACGAAGAAGACGGAAAAGCCCAGCATGCCGTTCACGACATCGACGCTCCAGCAGGATGCGACGAGAAAGCTCGGTAAGAGCGCCAAGGAGATAATGGCCCTTGCGCAGAGACTCTACGAGAACGGCTTCATCACATACATGAGAACCGACAGCCCCACACTCAGCCAGGAGTGCATCCACGCCGCTGCCGCCTACATAAGGGAGAAGTACGGCGATTCGATGCTCCAGATAAGGCAGTACAAGGCGAAGACCCTCGGTGCCCAGGAGGCTCACGAGGCAATACGCCCGGCTGGTGACAGATTCCGTACTCCCGAGGAGACGGGACTGAGAGGTGACGAGCTGAGGCTCTATACGCTCATCTGGAAGCGCACTATCGCATCCCAGATGAAGGACTGCGTGAAGGCCGTCACATCGGTTCATCTCCGGTCTGGAGACTGCGTCTTCACGGCATCGGGATCCGTAATCATCTATGAAGGTTTCAGAAAGGTGTACATGGTCTCGTCCGACACCGTCGAGGAGAAGGAGGAGACGCTTCCGCCACTGAGGGAGGGAGACACATTCACCTTCGCTTCCTTAGATGCGAAGAGCCACACGACCCAGCCCCCGCAGCGCTACAGCGAGGCATCCCTCGTGCAGAAGCTCGAGAGCGAGGAGATAGGGCGTCCGAGTACCTATGCGACGATTATCTCCACCCTCATCGACCGCGGCTACGTCGTGAGACAGCAGAACGTGCTCGTTCCGACATTCACGGGCTTCTTCGTCGAGGCATTCCTCGAGAAGAGCTTCCCGGGCTACATAGCCTACGACTTCACGAAGGACATGGAGGCGGGACTGGACAGAATAGCCAGAGGAGAGGAGGAGAAGGGAGAGTATCTTTCGGACTTCTGGTTCGGCAAGGAAGGACAGCATGGGACTAAGTGAGGATCTGAGAAACGTCGGTGCCACGATAACCACCGGAGAGGCCAAGAGCCTTAAGCTCGAGGGCCTCAGGAACGAGTTCGAACACAACGGCGAGAAGGTTACATACGAGATAAAGATCGGAAAGTTCGGCCCCTACATCCTTTCGTCCCTCAAGGACGAGAACGGAAAGGACCTCATGCGCTCCATTCCTCCGACGATGTTCCCCGGAACATTCACGGACAGCGATGCCGAGGCGATTCTCTTCCCCTCGGAAGAGGAAACGAAGACCCTTTACGGAAAGTACAATCTCAAGAAAGGACGCTACGGCGACTACTTCGAGCGCATCGGTGACGGTGCGACGGCAACGTGGCCCAAGTCGCTCAGAACGAAGGCCGAGGATGCGGGCGAGGACTACATAGAGCTTCTCTTCTCCCTTCCTCTCACCATCGGAACAGATACGGAGGGTAACGCCGCCGTTCTCAAGGTGGGCCCCTACGGCTTCTATGCGCAGTACAACGGAAAGAACATAAAGGTGAAGGACCCCTTAAGCGTGAAGATGGACGATATAATCGCCCCCGAGGAGGTGCGCTCCGTCAAGGGCGAACTCGACGGCAGGCCCATCTCACTTGCCTCCGGACGCTACGGCCTCTACATAAAGTGGGGTGACGATAATATCCGGATTCCCGCAGAGGACAGGAAGAATCCAGAGAGCCTCACACTCGAGAGGCTGAAGGAGATAGCCCTCTCAAACGGAAAGGAAGGAGCAAAGAAGAAAGTCGAAGCGGAGAAGGAGTTCGCCGAAGTCGACGGCGCGAAGCCTCTTCTTGTCTCCGGAAAGTACGGCTACTACATAAAGTGGGGTACGGAGAACGTTGCGCTGAGTGCTGCCGAGAAGACTGATCCCTCGGCCCTTACAGACGACAGAGTCAGGGAGCTGATCGAGGAGCACAAATCCAAACCGAAGACGGGGAAGAAGTTCGTAAGAAGAAAGAAATGAAAGTCAGGCTGAAAGGCCTGATTTTCAGAATATGAACGAAAGAGCGGCAATTACAGCTGCAGTCACCAGCGGTACCGTCACAGTGTCGTCGCCGTTCTTCGTCACAAGCTCCGTATAGGCGGCAAAGGGGGCTGCAATCAGGGGATAGAAGACTATTCTCCACCATTCTCCGACGCCCGCAATGAGCATTCCCGCCGCTCCCGCAAGGAACGCAAAGACAAGCATCGCCGTCGTTCCCTCCCAGGTCTTATTCTCATCGGCATGCCTGAGTCCCGTTTTATGGCGTCCGAAAGTGCGGCCGAAGATTGCTGCTGCTCCGTCGCCGACACCCCACATCAGAACGGCAGTCACCGCAATGTATCTCTTCTCCAGGAGGCCCCACGAGAGGGCAACGAGAATGGCGTACATACCGAAGAGGAGCACGAGACTCTTCTTCACTTCCCCTCTCTTTTTTTCTACGAACAGTCCCCTGTACCACTGATAGTTTTCAAGAGCCTGGAGAACCGGGAAAATCAGCGCAGCGAAAAGAACAGCCGTCAGAGATGCGATGTACCACGTTCCCGCCTCCATTGTCATTTCGACGAGGGACGAGAATGCGACCATGTGAAGGAGCTTGCGGAATATGTACTTCGGAAGCTTCGGAATGACAAGGTAGACGATTACGAGTACGAAGGCCTCGAAGAAAACGTATTCACAGAATTCGAGCATGCAGGCTGCAATCCCGCGGATAAGGCTGCTCGAAAGGATGAAGTCCCTGTACTGGAGGAATATCATAGCAGATCCGAGAAGGGTGAGGACGGCTCCCGTAATGAGTCCGACGGTACGGCTCTTCACTCTGTTTGCGGCCTTTGCCGACAGAAGTGACGATACCGTTGCCACAAGAACGGAAATTACAAGAGCATCAGGATGCGTCGTGATGATGTCGGGAGCGATGAGAAAGTGGCTGACGGAGGCGATGATGGCCGTGAAGGTCATTATGAATGTGCTTGTGCCGACGGCGCTCCTGAGATCCATGCCGAGAAAGAGCGTGAAGACGATGAGCATCATCATCCCGCCTCCCGTTCCGACGAAGCCCGTGCCGAAGCCAATGGTGAGGCCGAAGAAGAGGGAGACGGCAATATCCTTTGCGCTCATTCCCGTTTTCCCTGTTCCGCAGTCCTTCCTCTCTGTGTCAGGCTTCACGAGGAATCTGATTCCGATACAGAAGGTGAGGAAGAGCGAGAAGGACCCGAGGACGACACTTCCGGCCCTGTATGCGACAAAGGAACCGAGAATGCACATTGAGACGATGCACAAAAGCATTATCCAGCCTCGTCTGAGGTTGATGTTTCCCTTCCTCCAGTAGACGACTGTCGTCACGGCGGAGGCGATGATGTCGGAGGCGAGTGCGACTGCGGTTGCCGCGTACGCTCCGCCTTCTCCTGCGAAAGAGGGGCAGAGGACAATCAGAATAGGAACCATCACGGTAGCGGCGCTGAGGCCCGCAAAGCCCGTTCCTATTCCCGCTCCGAGGGAAGCAAGTACATACCACAGATATTCGCTCATACAAGAAATATATGGTCCGGTTCCCGTTTGGGCAACAATCATTTTCCCGGTCTGCTGTCGGAATTTCCGCTTCCGGGATACTGCGACAGCGCCGAAGATAGTTGACCACTTTTTGACCACAGTCCGGCTGAGGCTTCTCACGTCTTGCTGCAGGTCTGTGTAATTACTTGGTGTGAAAAGAAAAGCCCTGTCGTTGTGACAAGGCTGGAACTGGTCCCAGGCGGAATCGAACCGCCATCTAATCCTTAGGAGGGATTTGTTCTATCCATTAAACCATGGGGCCGGGACACTGTCTGATTATAGGAAAGAGAGGGAAAGTGTTCAAGTCAGAGTTCTTTTCTTTCACTTCTCTTTGACGTAAAATACTCCCAGGAGAGAATTATGACAGTTGCAAAAAGAATGACCCCGAACCCAGTTACATGTACTCCCGATACACCCCTCTTCGATGCAATCGAGATAATGAAGAGTGAAGGCATACAGCGTCTTCCCGTTCTCGACAGAGACGGCAACCTCGTGGGAATCGTATCTGAGAAGAACATAACGAACGCTTCCGCTGCTGGAAAGCTGAGCATGGTCGAGTTCGCGCGGCAGCTCTCACTCATGACTGTCGGCGACATCATGAGCCGGGAAGTCATCACTGTCTATACAGACGACCCCGTCGAGCAGGCTGCGCGCAAGATGGCCGACCTCGACGTCTCGATTCTCCCCGTTGTCGACTATAACGGAAAGCTTGTCGGAGTCGTCACACGCTCGGACATGTTCAAGCTCCTCATCGAGCTCTTCGGAACGAGACACTACGGAATAAGGGTCTCCTTCTCGATAAAGGACAGGCCGGGTGCAATCGCCACGGTCAGCGAGGCTCTGCACTCTCTCGGGGCGAATATAATATCCATCGGCAATCTCGACAGCGAGATGGGCTATTCGACAATCATCATGAAGGTCAACGGAATAGACAAGGAGAAGCTCGGTGAGACCATACGCCCGCTTGTCGATTCCATCTTAGATATCAGGGAAGTCTGAAGTGGGAAAGAAGAACAACCGACCCGACGTGAGAAGGATGCTGATTGATGAAGGTAACAGCGTCTCAAATCCCTTCTCGAAGGTCGTACTGAAGGAAAAGAAGGAAGAGAAGAAGAAGCCTGCCGCACCGGTGGAGAGAAAGAAGCCGGGCGAAATCGTTCACGGCTACAATCCCTCCCTCTCCTTCGGTGACATCCTCTCATCCTACGAGAAGACCGGGGACCCGTACCGCATGCCGAAGAAATCCTCCTCTTCGTCCGTTTCCTTCGGCGACATCCTCGACGAGTGGGAGAACGGCGGAAAGAAGAAGGACGGGAAAAAGACTCAGCAGAAGGAGGAATCCCGTTCCTCCTACACTGCAACGAAGAGCTTCGGCGACATCCTCAGTCAGTACGAGGGAATCTACAGAGAGAAGGAAGCGAAGAAGCCCCAGACTCAGAAGCAGACTAAGGAAGACGCAAAGGCGAAGGTCAGCGAGGCTCTGAGGGGAACGAGCATGTTCCTCGAGGAGACCGAGGACGAGAAGATGGCCGAAGGTGTCTCCTGGTCGGTCCTCGGCGGAAGAAATCCCTCCTTTGTGAGAAAGGAAGAGGAAAAGAAGGAAGAGAAGACAGATAAGGAAAAGGAGAAGAAATATACACGCTCGACTCCCCGTTATTCCTCCTCTGTTTCCTTTGCTTCGATTCTCGACGAATACGAAGGCTCGAAGGCCGTAAAGAGAAAGGTGGAGGAGAAGACTGTCGAGGAGAAGAAGGTGACAGTCCCCGGCGTCGAGGCTGCTTCTCCCGTCGAGGAGCCTACATTCTTCATACACGACGAGGAGGAAACAGTTCCTTCAAACGTCTCCTGGTCGATACTCGGCGGCAGAAACGAGAACTTCGTACGTCCCGCAGTGGAGGAAAAGAAGGAAGAACCTCACGGGGAAAAGAAGAAGGAGAGTGAGAAGAAGGAGAAGAAACCCGCTTCTGAGTATACTCCCCGTAAGGATTTCGGCGAGATTCTATCTTCCTTCGACCGCGGTAAGGCGGAAAAAGCTGCGGAAGTGAAGACTGAAGTCCCTCCTGTGGAAGAAAAGAAGCCGGAGGTACCCGAACCCGATTTCTTCATCCGTGACGAAGAGAAAACCGTTCCTTCAAATGTATCCTGGTCAATCCTCGGAGGACGGAACGAGAACTACGTGCGTCCAGTGGAGGAGAAGAAGGAGGAAACTCCCCCGGAGGAGAAGAAGGAGAAGAGAGTCGAGAGGGCAAGCGAACCCTATTCACCGAAGGAATCCTTCTCTTCGATTCTCTCGTCCTACGAGAAGCAGACTGAGAAACCTCACGAGAAGACCTTCTCCGAGATAATGGAGGAGAAGGGGGACAACAGAAAGAAGAAGAGCTCTCTCTCGATAAACGACCTCAGGCGCATGAATGTCCAGGCGACACTCGACCTTCACGGGGAGACGCAGAAGGAGAGCGAGGAGATGATTACATCCTTCATCCGCGAGTCTGTCGAACACGGCCTGAGAAAGGTCTCGATAATAACAGGTAAGGGCCTCCACAGCGAGAGCGGTACATCTGTTCTCAGAGATTACACCCTTACTCTTCTCTCGTCGTCGCCTTTCGTGCAGGAGACGGGATCGGCTCCCCTCAACAGAGGCGGCAGCGGGGCGATCTGGGTAATCCTCAAAGAAAAGACAGAGAAATAAAAAAACGGGCCGATGAGGCCCATTTCTATTTGATGCATGTAATTGCTTATCTTTCTCTGTAGATGATTCTGCCCTTTGTGAGATCATAGGGTGAGAGCTCGACCTTGACTGTGTCGCCCGGGACGATTCTGATGTAATGCTTGCGCATCTTACCTGAAAGGTGTGCAAGAATGACAAGCTTGTTTGTCAGTTCAACACGGAAAGTCGTATTCGGCAGAGCCTCCTTTACAACGCCTTCCACTTCAATTGCTTCTTCTTTAGCCATCGTTTCTCCTATTAAAACCTTGAACAGTGTAGACATAGAGCCGGAATCTGTCAATTGTCCACCTTCTTCCTTCCCTGAATTTATTCCTGCTGCATTTTATAGGATTTTCTCACCACTGGGTCACAAAATGACCTGGTGGCTGCAGTAGAATACGAACAGGGGGTAAGAGGGCTTTCTGCCGAGTGGTGTTCTGATTGTCTTGAGAGGTGGAGAATTATGACTGAATACAAAGAAAACGCGATTGGCTTCTGTCGTTCATTCCGGGAGAACCGTACAAAGCTGAAGTTCCGGGGACGTATTCTTCTCGAATACTCCATTTCTCAGCGCGATGTGAAGAGGATAAACACTTTCCTCTCCGGCTCTCCGACGGACATAACA
The DNA here is from genome assembly GCA_963626075.1 of Acutalibacteraceae bacterium. Taxonomy (GTDB): domain Bacteria; phylum Spirochaetota; class Spirochaetia; order Sphaerochaetales; family Sphaerochaetaceae; genus Ornithospirochaeta. The sequence goes on along the minus strand of CAVFVX010000017.1, from coordinate 11,598 downwards.
GATGATGAGACGACAGTGGAGACAGCAGGCGAGGTATATAAGAGAATCGGGACGGTAACCAACAGGGAAACGGGAGATACAGTCCGGTTTGTGAATTCTGTTTTCGGCAAGATAGAAAGACACAGAGACTATGACCCCAGGCTTATCGGGAAACTTGGAGAACTGTTTGAGAAAGCTGTATTTCTCTTTGATGAGGATCCTGATTTCATTACCCCGAGATCCAATGGAACCCTACACAAAAAGAAGAACAACATCGTCGGATTCAGCAACTATGGGTCACTCGTTGAGATCGATGGTTTGCCTTATATTGTCAGGTACACTGTACAGGAACCCAACACCAGAAGCAGAAATGTCGTGAAAAACTTTCATTCCCAGCAGATTTCGGGCATAAAAATAAGCACCCGGCCTATTAGGTCCACTTCACTCATGTGGGGAATGGTCAAAGATGCTTCTGACTATAAGTTAGCATCGTTTCTGGAAGCCGTCAACATGAGTGCAGTTTGAATTCTGTTTCTGTGGTCGACTGTATTTATCAAGAGTGGACTTTGAATTAAGATATCACCACTGAGGGAGGTGGTTATGAGCGCACTCACTGATTATCTTAAGGAAAACAACGGCAGAATTACCGACGGAATGGCATTATATCTTTCCGAGCTTGACCTTGTTGCGAAGGTCTCTCCTTCGACGGCTGGAAGAATCGTGAAGGAACTCAGGGACCAGAGAACGAATCTCAAGCTCATCGCAAGCGAGAACTTTTCTTCTCTCCCGGTGCAGGCTGCAATGGGCAACCTCCTTACCGACAAGTATGCCGAGGGCTTCCCGTTCCACCGCTTCTATGCGGGATGCGACAACGTCGACGAAATCGAGAACGAGGCAGTCGAGACGGCAAAGCGTCTCTTCGGCGCCGAACACGCTTACGTGCAGCCCCACAGCGGAGCGGATGCCAATCTCTGCGCCTACTGGGCGATTCTCAATTCCCGCATCCAGGTTCCGACACTCGAGGAAATGGGCGTGAAGAATCCCTCCGAGATGAAGAGGGAGGACTGGAACAGAATAAGGGAAATCCTTCATAACCAGCGCCTCCTCGGAATGGACTACTACTCCGGCGGCCACCTTACACACGGCTACAGACAGAATATTTCGGCTCAGCTCTTCGATGCCTACTCATATTCCGTTAACAGGGAGACGGGACTCCTCGACTACGACGAAATCGAGAGGATGGCGAAGGAGATAAAGCCCCTGATTCTTCTGGCGGGCTATTCGGCATACTCCAGAAAGGTCGACTTCAAACGCATGAGCGAAATCGCGCACTCCGTCGGTGCTGTCTTCATGGTCGACATGGCACACTTCGCAGGGCTCGTTGCCGGAAAGGTCTTCGAGGACGAGTATAACCCTGTCAAGTGGGCCGATGTCGTGACTACGACTACTCACAAGACCCTCCGCGGTCCCAGAGGCGGCATGATCCTCTGCAAGGAGGAGTTCAAAGAGAGCGTCGACAAGGGATGCCCGCTTGTAATCGGAGGGCCGCTTCCCCACGTCATGAGCGCAAAGCTCATTGCACTCAGGGAAGCTGAAAGTGAAGAATTCAGAGACTATGCTCACCGCATTGTCGAGAATGCTTCGGCGATGGCTTCCTCCTTCATCGAAAAGGGAGCTTCGGTCCTCACCGGAGGAACGGAGAATCATCTCATGCTCATAGACGTATCTCAATACGGACTCAACGGACGCCAGGCGGAGAGCCTACTGAGAGAATGCGGAATAACCCTCAACAGAAACGCTCTTCCCTTCGATAAGAACGGAGCATGGTACACTTCCGGTCTCAGAATCGGGACGGCTGCCGTCACGACACTCGGTATGGGAAAAGACGAGATGGACGAGATAGCATCCGTCATTGTCTCCGTCCTATCCCAGGCAAAGCCCGTTATCCTCACAAAAGGTGAACACAAGGGTGAAGTCAGCAGGAACAAGGCAAAGGTCGCCGCAGAAGTGAAGACAGACGCAAAAAAGAGGGTTGAGAACCTTCTCTCGCGTTTCCCGCTCTACAGAGAACTCGACCTCGAGTACCTCGAGAAGTATTTCCCGGTTGTGGAGTGAAACTGACTCATGATAAAGAGAGAAGAGGAGGCCGGTGCCTCCTCTTCGACGTGTATAAGAGATGAATCGGTTTTTCCGGTTGTCACTTCACGTATGAGTAGTATTTGAAGAGGGCTTCCTCTCCGTATGCGGAGGCATAGGTGATTGAGCCGCCGTAGACGGAATTCGGGAGTACAATCCACTCTCTTCCCCAGTAGTCGGCATATTCCGTGACGAGATTCGTCCTTTCAACTGCATCGAGGCTTTTGAGGCTGAAGGCGTCTGTGAAGTCGCCTGTGGTGTCTCCGAGGAGCATTACGATTTCATGAGGTTCAATTGCCGCTGTCAGAGCCGAACCGGTGACATTCCCGTCGTTCCTCTGTCCGTTGGGGTATGCCTCATCTCCGTTACGGATTGCGGAGCGTGCAGGCTCCTTGCTGCTGCCGTTGAGTTTCATGTCGTTGACGATGAGGTGCTGGTCGTCAACGGGGAAGCCGAGCTTCTTCATCGACTCGAGCGATATGTCATAGATGCTCATTCCGAGAACCTGGTAGACAGTACTTCCGATTTCGCTGCCGTCGGGAGAAATGTAGAGTCCCCTGCCGTCCTTTTCTATGCTCTCTTCATACGAGCCCTGCGAGTCGCTCTGTCCGACTTTGTAGCCCTGGTCATAGCGGTTCGTCACATAGTACACCTCGATTCCGTTTTCGACGCACTTGTTCATGAATTCCACGGCACCCGGAAGTGCAGTGCATCCGTCACTGAGAAGGAAGCGTGCGAAGGCTGCGTTATTGTAGTCTCCGTCATTCCCGACGATGTCGGCTGTATAGTGCGCGCCGTCGACGAGCGTGTCGTCGATGTCCGAGACGACGGCAACGCGGATGCCGCTATGCATCATCCTGGGCTTTCCGTCGTCTCCCGTTTCAATCGTCCACTCCGTGTTCCCGGGGTCACTGCATTTCTCCACCATCTCGTCCACAAGGCGGGAGGCCGTATTGAACGCCTGTTCCATCAGGGCGTTGCTCTCGGCAGAGAGCTGCCAGGACAGGGCAGTGACGAGGGATTCGTATGCGGGATTGGGGGACTTGCCCGTTTTCGTTTCCGCCGTGGAGGCACACCCGATGAGAGAGAGAACGAGAACGAGAGCAAGCAATGTCTTCAGTGTTTTCTTCATGTATCACTCCTTGGGACAATCATAGCATGCCAGAGAGCGGCGGAAAGAGAAATTTCCGCTCTGCCGATGATTCATTTTCCTTTCCTTCATCTGCGGAACATGCAACAAGACAAACTCTTCATTTGCTTTTCTGCTTTTCCTCGTTAAAATGGAGGTATGGCAAATATACTTATCAAAAACGGTCTTGTTGTAGATACGGAATGGACCAGACACAGTGACATACTCGTCGAAGGTTCAATGATCAAGAGAATAGCAAGGAACATACTCCTCGAGGACTGCCCGGAAGGAACACACATCGTGGATGCCTCGGGCCTCTGTGTACTTCCCGGCATCATCGATGCCCATACACACTATCATCTCGTAAGCCGCGGCACAGTCACCGCAGACTCCTTCGTCGAGGGCAGCAAGCTTGCATCCTTCGGCGGCGTCACAACTGTCGTCGACTTTGCCGACGACAACCATAAATCCCTCCTCGGGTCCACGAAGGACAGAAAGAAGGAGATGAGAAGCATGGCAATCGACTACGCCCTGCATCAGGGTGTCTACGAATACCGCGACTCCCTCAAGACAGAGCTCAAGGAACTCAAGGCTTCCGGAGTCGGTGCCGTCAAGATCTTCACGACCTACAGGAACGTCGGCTACATGGTCGACAAACGTGATGACCTCAAGGCAATCTTCTCGATGTGCAAGGACCTCGGTCTCATGGTCTGCGTCCACTGCGAGGATGATAAGATCATCAGCGACATCAACAGCAACTGGAAGGGTGAATACCGCCCGATAGACCATGCTGCACAGCGCCCGAGCGAAGCCGAGGCTGCAGCCATCAGATATGTGGGTGAAATCGCACACGAACTCGACATGCCCGTGTACATCGTCCACCTCTCGTCCGCTGCAGGACTTGCGGTTGTCAGGGAACTCAGGGAGAAGGGCGTCAAGGTCATCGTCGAGACGACTCCTCACTATCTCTTCCTCGACAAGTCGAAGCTCGAAGGAGAGATGGGCCCTCTCTACGTAATGACACCACCTCTCAGAACGAAGGAGGACAACGAGGCTCTGCAGGAGGCACTCATCGACGGCGAGATACAGGTCGTAGCAACCGACCACTGCTCGTTCACATACGAACAGAAGCTCGAAAGCCACGACTGCAGGACAATCTACCCCGGTATTCCGGGAACCGAGGAACTTCTGCCTCTCATCTACAACTTCGGTCATACATCCGGCCAGCTCTCGATGGGACAGATAGTGAACCTTCTCTCCACCGGCCCGGCAAAGCAGTTCGGACTTTATCCGAAGAAGGGAATCCTCAGAGAGGGAAGCGATGCCGACATCGTCCTCTTCGACCCCTCGGAAATCTGGACAATCAGTAAGGATACGACGCATTCCGCATCCGGCTACACTCCCTATGAGGGAACAACCGTGACGGGAAGGGTGAAGATGACATATCTCAGAGGCCGCCTCATCATGGGAGACGGAATATATCTCGGACTCGAAGGCGACGGACAGTTCGTGAAGGCTCACAGAAAATAGAAGCTTCTGTGACTGTTCATTCCCCCGCGAAAACGGGGGATTATGTCTCAGAAAAAGGTGAAGGATATTAAGACATGATAAAGGCATTTGTTTTCGATATGGATGGTGTTCTTACAGATACCGCTGCGGTTTCCGTGGAACTCGTAAGATCCTATTTCTCCTCTCTCGGCTGGGAAATCTCCCCCGACGCAGTGAGGAAGAATCTCGGGCGGGGCATGAAGGACCTCTTCGTTCTTTCCGCAGAAGACATAGACAGGACTGTCGATGCGGATAAGGCAATTGAGTATTCAAGGAAAATCTATCCGGAGCTTCTGAAGAAGGTAAAGCCCGTCGAGGGTGCTGCGGAGCTCGTAAAGAAGGCTGCGGAATGCGGAATAAGAACCGCTGTCGCATCCTCGGCTCCGGAATGGAGGGTTCTGGAGAATATTCAGAGCATGGGACTCAGCGAGAAGGATTTCTCCACAGTTCTCAGCGGTGAGGATGTTGTCAGAAACAAGCCTCTCCCGGACATCTACCTTCTCTCTGCGATAAAGCTCGGAGTGGAGAGAGACGAGTGCCTCGTCTTCGAGGATACCCCATCGGGAGTGGAGGCCGCAGTTGCAGCCGGCTCGAAGTGCTGCGCTCTTCTTTCTTCCGGCATGACAAGGGACGAAGCGAAGAGGAAGGGAGCGGACATCATCCTCGATTCTCTCTCTCATTTTTCGTCATTTTCTTCATCCGACGAACTCCAGACGGAAATCGGAAAGCTTCTCCACATCGGAAAGGGGGCGAAGAAGTACGGTGCCAACTGGATAACCCCTCTCGAGAGGAAGCTCCCGATGGAAGTCGTGGAGAAGAAGGCCCTCGAGGAGGCAAGGAAGGCCATGTACAACGCCTACTGCCCGTACTCGAAGTTCCGTGTCGGGGCCGCAGTGCTCTCTGCCGCAACGGGGAGAATCTACTCCGGCTGCAACATGGAGAACGCTTCCTACGGCGCCACGATCTGCGCAGAGCGCAACGCCATAACCACCGCAGTCACCAGTGAAGGTGCCTTCGGCATCGACCTCGTGGTAATTTCGTCACAGTGTCTTCCTCCGGCACAGCCTTGTGCTGTATGCTTGCAGGTGATGAGTGAGTTCATACGCCCCGAGACTCCGGTAATTCTGGTGAGCGAGGACGGAACGACTGAAAGATATCATTACTCTGATCTTCTTCCTCATCCCTTCGAATTCGGAGACTGACTGTGAAAAGACTGGAAAAAGCTGCCTTTCTCCTCCTTCTTGTCGTGCTTCTTGCTTCATGCTCGAGCACGAAGCCTTTCGTCAGCGATGTAACGACATCGAGTGAGCTGACGACGGAGGAGAAACTTGAATACTACGGCGGACGCGCCGTCAGCGTCGACCTTCCCGAGATGTACTTCACCGGGGAGGACTGGTATGAGAGGATGACGGAGCTCATCGAAGACGCCGAGGACTACATACTTCTCTCGACGTTTCTCGGCTCCTCGTCTCCGACTCTCGAGCCGATCTTTGACCTTCTCATCGAAAAGGCACAGGCGGGAGTCGACGTCTACCTGATAATCGACGGTTCGTCAAACCTCGACATGACGGAAACGAGATTCGTGATGACGCCGCTGAATTATCTCCGCAATTACGGAATCAACCTCCTGATCTATCAGCCGATGAGCTTCACGCATGTCGTGAATCCCGCATCCCTCATCGTCCGCGACCACCGCAAGATGATGATCATCGACGGCAGAATCTCCGCTATCGGCGGGATGAACATCAACTACATATCGATGGGAGCGGAGGAGAAGTGCCAGAGAGACAGCATGTATGTCTTCTCCTCATCCTCTCTTGCCTCCATGCTCATCGAGGAATTCGTATCCATCTGGAATGAAAGTTCGGTGGACAAGATGAACGAGGAGGATTTCAGAAGAGAGGAGGAGACCGAGAGTGAAAACTCCGGCTACAGTGCATGGCTCTTCAACCGCAATGTCTACGAAGGCGGCGTCTCCCTTTCCGGAATGTACGGCTCCCTCATAAATGACGCTGAAGAATCCATATTCCTCTGTCCGTATCTGCCGGCTGCCGACTCGAATATGCTTGAAAGTCTCAGGAATGCAGTCGAGAGGGGAGTGGATACTGAAATCTGGTGTTCAATCGATTCCAGAAGCTACGCCAGAGCCGGCGGTGCAATCATCGTCGAGAAACTCATAAGTGAGACCGGCGTCGAATACTATGATGTCTCGAAGGATGAGAACGGAGACAATCTTCCGATGTTCCACATGAAGGTAATGATTGTTGACGACCGCTACGTCGTCATCGGCTCCTCGAACTTCAACTTCCGCTCGATGACGCTCTCTCACGAGCTTGCGCTCGTAATCGACAGCCCGGAGATGGCTCAAGAGGTTAAGGCGGCAGTAAAGGCGGCGGCACAGAATCCCGTTCCCGTCACCATTGAGGATGCGGAAGCTGAGAAGAAGGAGTACGGCTCGATACTGTGCTATCTCTTCACATACTACGGAGGCTGATATGAAAAGAAGACTTATTACCGTTCTTGTTCTTGTTCTGGTGTTCTCATCCCTTTCCGCATCCTCCGCATTCACTTATTCGTTTTCTCAGGTGGGTGAAAAATACGAAGACGGGAGTTTCGGAGCGATGACTGTCGCCATGGGATTCTCCCCCATGAAGGAGAGACCGTACGGAATGGTGGAGGTGAGCGCGCTTCTCGGCTTCAGCAGATTCTTCCGCGGAGTCGACATGTCGCTTTCGACTCCGATTGTCTGTCTCTCCGGCGACTTCTTTTCCTATGCCTTCTCCAACAGCGTCCTCTGGGAGCCGACGGTGGGTTTCCTCGCGCAGTACAGAGTCGAGGGGGACAGATGGCGGCTCGGTGTGATGTTATCGCCGTTCAAGTTCTCCGACACGAGCTTCTCGTATGAATTCCTGTCGCCGTATATCGCGTGGAGTCTCGACGGCGAGAGGGCGTGGGGAATAAGAATAATGAAGATTACGGCGTTTCTGGGGGTCTGACATGAAAAAGAAAATACTTCTGCTCTTTGTCGTTCTTGTCCTGTCGCTCTGTGTCGTTTCCGCTTCTCCGTACAATGATTTTGCCCTGATGCTGGGAGCCGGAAACTTCTTCAATCCCTCCGAGGGCATTGCCGTCAGCTACGGCATGACGCTGGGGCTTACTAAGACCCTGGATCTGTCCGTGACGGGAATGAGCGAACTTGTTCCGGACATCGGGAACAGGAATATATTCCTCCTTGAAATCGGGATGACCGTTTCCGGAGCAAGGAACACCGGAAGCAAGGTGGCCGGGATATGCATCAACACCGAGTTTTCGATAGGCGGCTTCTACCGCACCGACAACGGCGGAGCGGGAGTCTACCTGGGGATTTCCCCTCTGACAATCGGCTCTCCGACCATGACGAGGCGTGAGAGAAGCCTGAGGACGAACATAGGCTGGGATTTCGTCAACAGAAAACTCATGGTCACGTTCTCTCCGCTGGATATCGAAGTGTACATAGTGGGTACATACCGCGACTGGGTATAGAAATTACAGATTCTGCATTTTCGGAGTAGAAATTCCCGAAATTGTTAGAGGTAAATTCCCGAAATTGTTAGAGGTAAATTCCCGAAATTGTAAATTCAGGCTCTGAGTCTGTTCACAGGGACGACATATACACCGTCCTTTCTTCTGTACATCGGCCCCTTGCCGACAAGTACCATGAGAAAGGACGGTGCCTTTTCCGTACTTTTTTCTTCAAGTTTCCTCTTCAGTCTCAGGAGGGATGCGGCACCTTTCTCTATGTTGTCCTTTCCTCCGAGCTTTATCGCAACAGCCCCCCATTTTCCGTTTCTGAAGTGAAGGACCGCATCGCATTCAAGTCCCGAACTGTCCCTGTAATGTCTGACTTCCCCTCCGAGGTATTCCGTATATACCCTGAGGTCGCGGACGGCGAAATCCTCGAAGAAGAGTCCGAAGCTCTCCCTGTCGGAGAGAAGGTCAGCCGGCCACATGTCGAGGGAGGCGAGGGCAACGGAGGGGTCGTTGAAATGTCTTATCGGAGAAGTCCGCATGACAGTTGCCGAGCGGAATGACGGACTCCACGCTTCGAGGTCGTCGATGACGAATATGTCCCTCAATGCATCGTGATATTCATCGAATGTCTTCCTGTCCATCGTTCTTTCATTCGACTGTCTTATGTCCCTGATTATCGTTTCACTCGATGCCTCCGAGGATATGTTTCTCGCAAGGCTCTTCACCAGCATCTTCAACACCTCCGGGCGTTTGTTCCTGAAGCGTTCGTTCTCGCTGTTCTCGAAGTTGAAGAGACCCTGGTAGTAGTTACGGGTGACATCAAGCGCAAATGATTCGTCTGCCAGAACGGAAACCGGCCAGCCGCCGCGTGCTATGAGATACGCAAGTCTCTCTATCGAGAAATCCTCATTCGTGTCCGCCGGGATTTCCTTTCCCTCCAGAATGTCTCCGAGCGATACCTTCCCGTCCGAGTCTCCCGATTCGTAGAGGGACATCGGCCTCATCCTCACTTCGGTTATTCTGCCCGTTCCGGAGTGGAAGATGTCCTTCCTCTCCGCGGGAGTTGAGCTCCCGGTGAGAATGTAGGAGCCGAATTCGTAGTTCTCGTCGAGACTGTTCTTGACCTGGTTCCAGATGTCGGGGACGGTCTGCCATTCGTCTATGAGTCTCGGCTTCTCTCCCGTGATCGTTCCCTTCGGGTCGATTTTCGCCATCGCCACGGCCGAGGTGGTGTTGAGCCTCACGTAGCTCTTCTGGAAGAGCATCGATGTTGTGGTCTTTCCCGAGAACCGGGGGCCCGTTACGAGAACTGCTCCCGAGGTGTGTAGTGCCGTTTCTATCTGTTTTTCTATGTATCTGGTGTAGTATTTTGCCATATTTACCTTATTTTAGGGTAAAATTCCCGAAAATGTAAGAATAAAATTCCCGAAAATGTAAATTTATCCCTGTCCGCAAGTGTCTCCTGAGACGTGGAGTGAGCCATCTTTTTTCTTTTTTCATCAGTCGACTCTTTAAAAAATTATCGGAATCGTATTAATATAACCGCGTAAAGGACTTTAAGTCGAAAAGACACTTTTAGGAGATTATACATGAAGTATTCCACAGAAGTTGAAAACATGTGTACGGTAAGGTGTGGTGGACAGCACGGCTGCGCTCCGATTCCCGAGGAGGGAAAGTGGGTATATGCCAAGGAGATAAAGGACATCTCCGGTCTCACACATGGTATCGGATGGTGTGCCCCCCAGCAGGGAGCATGCAAGCTCACCCTCAATATCAAGAACGGTATCATCGAGGAAGCTCTCATCGAGACAATCGGATGCTCGGGTATGACGCACTCGGCTGCAATGGCAAGTGAAGCCATCGTCGGCAGAACGGTTCTCGAAGCAATCAACACGGACCTCGTCTGCGATGCCATCAACACAGCCATGAGAGAGCTCTTCCTCCAGATCTGCTACGGCAGAAGCCAGAGCGCATTCAGCGAGGACGGCCTCGTAATCGGCGCAGGCCTCGAGGACCTCGGAAAGGGCACATGCTCACAGGTCGGTACGGCTTATGCTACAAGAGCAAAGGGACCGAGATATCTCAACCTCGCAGAAGGCTACATTCTCAGACAGGCTCTCGACGAGAACAACGAGATCATCGGTTATGAATATGTCAACATGGGTGTCTTCATGGAGAACGTAAAGAAGGGTGTCGACCCGTCGGAGGCTCTCGAGAAGGCAAAGAAGACTTACGGCAGATTCGCTGACGCCGTGAAGTACATCGACCCGAGAAAGGAATGAGGAGGACACAATGGCTTTATTTGAAGGTTATGAAAGACGTATAGACAAGATCAACGGTGTTCTCAATTCATATGGAATCACATCCATCGAGGAAGCAAAGAAGCTCTGTGACGACAAGGGCGTCGATGTATACAACATCGTCAAGTCCATCCAGCCGATCTGCTTCGAGAACGCATGCTGGGCTTACACTGTAGGCGCTGCAATCGCAATCAAGAAGGGCCAGAAGAGCGCTTACGACGTGGCAAAGTCCCTCGGCGAAGGCCTCCAGTCCTTCTGTATCCCCGGCTCCGTCGCCGACGACAGAAAGGTCGGACTCGGCCACGGAAACCTTGCAGCAATGCTTCTCAGCGATGAGACCAAGTGCTTCGCATTCCTCGCAGGCCACGAATCCTTCGCAGCTGCTGAAGGTGCAATCGGTATTGCCAGAAACGCAAACAAGGCTAGAAAGGAACCTCTGAAGGTCATCCTCAACGGTCTCGGAAAGGATGCTGCAAAGATCATCAGCAGAATCAACGGCTTCACATATGTCGAGACGAAGTTCGACTACTTCACGGGCAAGCTCGAGGTTCTCTCCAGAACAGCTTACTCCAAGGGTGAGAGAGCAGCAGTCAACTGCTACGGCGCAGACGACGTCAGAGAAGGCGTTGCCATCATGCACTACGAGGGAGTCGACGTATCGATTACGGGTAACTCCACGAACCCGACAAGATTCCAGCATCCTGTTGCAGGTACATACAAGAAGGAATGCAACGAAATCGGAAAGAAGTACTTCTCCGTTGCTTCCGGCGGCGGTACGGGAAGAACACTCCACCCGGACAACATGGCTGCAGGTCCCGCTTCCTACGGTATGACTGATACGATGGGAAGAATGCACTCCGACGCTCAGTTCGCAGGCTCTTCCTCAGTTCCTGCACACGTCGAGATGATGGGCCTCATCGGTATGGGTAACAACCCGATGGTCGGTGCATCAGTTGCAGTTGCAGTCGCAGTTGCAGAGGCAATGAACAAATAAGA
>CAVFVX010000016.1:20019-26924 GCA_963626075.1 Acutalibacteraceae bacterium | reverse complement strand
CTGGAGAAGAAGAGCATGGGCTTCATGATGTCGGACTGGGACGAGAAGCTGTTAAAGTACGGAGACCTTTTCGAGAAGAAGCTCATGGACCTCTCTGTCAACATTCCTCTTGAAGAGGCTCTCGATACGGGATGGCAGATTCTCGCCGAGTGTTTCGATAAGGAGGAGACTCCTCTCAAGTCGGACCTTATCAACAAGTACTGGCCGAAATAAGGATGAGAAATGGCTAAGATAAAACTGACAAAGAACGAGCAGAAGAAGCAGAAGGACTCCCTCAAGCAGTTCCAGCGTTATCTTCCGACTCTCCAGCTCAAGAAGCAGCAGCTCCAGGTTGTCATAAGACAGTCGGAGAAGGAGATAGAGGAGATCAAAGCGGAACAGAGAGAGCACGTCTCTTCCATCGACTCCTGGATTGCCGTATACGGAGGCAACAGGGAGTTCGATTCCGCGCGTTCTATCGGAAATCTTATTTCCATCAAGGAGATCAGCATCACGAAGGGTAATGTCGCGGGTGTTACGGTCCCTGTCTTCAACTCTCTCGAGTTCAACGACATAGACTACGACCTGAGGGAGTACCCGCTGTGGGTTGACCGGGCTCTGGTGTCTCTGAGGGACAATGCCCGCTATGACGCCATCATAGCCGTCCTCGAGGAAAGAATAAGGATTCTCTCGAAGGAGCTGAGGACGACGACACAGAGAGTCAATCTCTTTGAGAAGGTCAAGATTCCCCAGACGAAGGAGAATATAAGAGTGATAGGAATCTACCTACAGGATCAGCAGGTAAGTGCTGTCGTGAGAGGAAAGATTGCGAAGAAGAAGATGGTGAGGGTAAGTTAGATATGATTACACCTATGAAGAAAATCACCATCCTGTCGGCAGGCAGGGACAGAATGAAGACTGTCACCTCCCTCAGGCGTTTCGGCCTCGTGCATGTCGAGAACGTAGTCCAGAAGACTGCATCGGCTGCCGGGCTCGAGAGTGAGGATGTGTCCCTCAATAAGGTCCTCTCATTCCTCGACGGCTACAGGGACAGGAAGAATCCCGTAGTGCAGGAAGCGCTTGACGACGAAAAGTCCCGCGCACTCTCTTCGTCTCTTCTTTCCCTCATGAACGAGGAAACGAGGCTCGGAGAAAAGAACAGGGCGCTCTCGGCTGAAATAGAAAGAGTGAAGCCACTGGGAGACTTCGACCCTGCGGAAATCAAAGCGCTCGCGGAGAAGGGAATCGGGATAACTCTCTACTATGTCGGGAAGAAGGAGAAGGAAAAGCTCGCCGGGGACGAAAGCGTTAATTTCATCTCCATTAAAACGGAGAGCAGGAGCGAGTGCATTGCACTTGTGAATTCAACTCTTCCCCAGGGAATTGCAGCTCAGAAGATTGTCCTTCCTTCCTCGCGCCTTTCGGATCTCGAGAACGAATACTTCTTAAACAGGAAGAGACTCGAGGAAATCGAGGGTATATATCGTGACAGCGTGAAGTACACGGATGCGCTCAAGGCCCTCGTGAAGAAGAACGAGGAGGAGATATTCTTCCGCCGTGTCGGTGCAACCGTACAGGAAGAGGAGGAAGTCGCATACATTTCGGGCTACATTCCCGCTGAAGACACCGATAAGTTCCGCTCATACTGTTCTCAGAACGGTCTCGGGTACATAATCGACGACCCCTCTGACGAGGACAATCCTCCGACACTCATGAAGCATAAGGGCTTCATCAGGTACGTACAGCCTCTATATGATGCACTGGGACTCGTGCAGGGCTACAGGGAGATGGATATTTCCCTCTATTTCCTTGTCTTCATGGCTCTCTTCTTCGCCATGATTCTCGGTGATGCGGGCTACGGACTGCTGCTTCTTCTCGGAGGGGTGGCGCTGAACGTAAAGAGTAAGAAGTGCTCCGACATGAACGCGCTTCTCTACATCTTCAGCGGTGCAACCGTCGTATGGGGAGCTCTTACGGGAACCTGGTTCGGAAGCGGGATCATTCTCGAGAAGCTTCCGTTCCTGAAGCTATTCGTAATCCCCGAGCTTACGAACTTCCCCGAGATGTTCAACATGGACAGCACGGTGGTGCAGAACAACATGATGAGCTTCTGCTTCTCCCTCGGTGCAATACACCTGGGACTTGCACGTGCTCTATGCATATTCGACAAGATAAAGAAGAAGGATATATCGCTTCTCTCCGATTTCGGATGGCTGATGAATACTATTCTTCTCTACCTTCTTTCGCTGTACCTCGTAGTCGATGCGGACATACCGCTGGGTAAGGTGGCTGCCGGAGTCGGAGTGGGCTTCGTCCTCGTCTGTCTCTTTGCATCCTGCGAGCCGGGTAAGCCGCTGGGACAGGGAATCAGGGAATCTCTCGGTTCCTTCTTCACCAACTTCCTCGATACCATTTCATGTTTCTCCAACGTAATGAGTTACATAAGACTCTTTGCTGTCGGACTTGCCTCCCTTGCAATTGCACAGTCGTTCAACGGCATGGCTGAAGGCATGATGAGCGGATTCACGATTCCCCTGGGAATCCTGATTCTGATTCTGGGACATGCGGTTAATCTTGTAATGGGATTTCTGTCTATCATCGTTCACGGTGTAAGACTCAATATCATGGAATTCTCCGGACAGGTAGGAGTCGAATGGTCCGGATACAAATATGAACCCTTTTCACTGAAGGGCGGTAATTTAGTCTGAGAAACTCAAAGGAGTTAAAAATGGATTACAGTTTCTTAATTTACATCGGTATGGCATGTGCTCTCTGCTTTTCTGCAGTAGGCTCTGGTTTCGGCGCAGTCAAGGCATCTCTCGCAGCAGTCGGCGGATGGAAGAAGTGCTACATCAACGGCAAGCAGGATCCGTTCATCATGGTCGGTTTCGCAGGTGCACCGCTCACACAGACCATCTACGGCTTCCTTCTGAGTAACTTCATCTCTGCAAAGCTTGCAACTCCGACTTTTGCATACGGCCTCATGAGCCTCTTCATCGGCGCATTCGCAGGTGCTGTCATCGGCATCTCCGCTCTCTTCCAGGGCAAGGTGGCTGCAGCCAGCGCAGACGCTCTTGCAGAGACTGGAAAGGGTACTGCAAAGTACTTCATCGTAATCGGTATCATCGAGACGGTCGCTCTCTTCACACTCGTGTTCAGCCTCCTCGTTCTCAACAACTGATAACCCTTACGCCGACACACGGGGCATCTCTTCGGGGGTGCCTCATTTCTTTTGTCCCGAAATAGCAGAGGACAACGGAGAAAAGCGATGTTACACTTAATGCGGAGGAAGCAATGAGAGCACAGGGCTTTATCGTCACGGTTACCGATTTCAGGCGCGCAGTCGCCTTCTACTCGAGGCTTTTCTCGTCATCACCCGTAATCGACGGCGGCAGGGCGGTATTCGATAACGGTCTTGAAGTCTCTTCGGAGGACGAGTGGAGGGAAAGATTGTCGCTTCCGCAAGATTTCGCTTTCAGCCGTACTCTCTCCTCGGCGGGCGTTTTCGAGATTGACGAATTCGAAAGCCTCCTGAAGATACTCTCCGATTCCTTCTTCGACGGCCATGTGCTGACACGTTCGTCCGGATTCGTCGTAGTTATCGATGACGATCTAAACTCTATCGTCATCAGGGATTCGGGGCTAAGGCATGCCGAAGCTCATGACGAGCACATTTCCCTCCTCGGAGAAAAAGCCTTCAGTCAACCATCCGACAATTGGAAAAAGTAGTCTATTCTGCTAGACTACAGTAATGCTCAAGGACAAGAAAGAAAACCTATCCCGTTATCTGGGACTCGATGATTCGCTTTCCTCCTTTTCAGTAGAGAAAAGCGGGGTTTCGGGCGAATATTCATCATTCGTCGTCGACAGGAATTCGACAACAGTATTCTTTGTGGAGAAGGGGACATCCTCCTTCGCCACCGGGTGGAGGGAGAACAGGGACAACAGGGAGGTTCTTGGAGTAATGACAGCGGGAGAAGAGGAGTTTGTCCTCTATCTTCCGGGAGAACCGATGGTGGCAAAGCCGTCGGAGGGCTCTGTGATCAGAGTCTGGAGAAAGAACTGATGTATTCCAGAAGAAGCGCTTTTGTCAGAGGACTTGAAATCGGGGGAGACGCTCCCGTCAGAGTCCAGACCATGTACGATGACAGAATAAACGACATAAATCCCGGGACGGTTGTAGAGAGAATATACAAACTTCAGGCGATGGGCTGTGACATCATCCGTTTCAGCTATGTCTCGTCTCTCGATAAGGAGAATTTCACCTGCATCGTGAAGCATTCTCCGATTCCCGTCGTTGCAGACATCCACTTCGACTACAGGATGGCTCTCGAGGCACTCGAGTGCGGAGCCGACAAAATTAGGATTAACCCCGGTAACATCGGGGATAAGTGGAAGACGAAGGAAATCGTCGAGAGAGCGAAGAATGAAGGGAAGTGTATACGTATCGGACTGAATACGGGGTCGCTTCCGAAGCATGAGAAAGGAGTCGATGAGGCTTCCCTCATGGTCGACACTGCTCTCGAATACATCTCCGACTTCGAGGGCTGGGGATTCGAGAATACGGTGGTATCTCTCAAGTCGAGTGATATCGAAAAAACTCTGAAGGCCTACCGCCTCTTCAGTGAGAAAAGTGATTATCCGCTGCATATCGGAGTCACCGAGGCGGGGAATGCGATTACGTCATCGGTAAGGTCCACGTGGGCACTGGGTAATCTCCTCAGGGAGCATATCGGGGACACGATGCGCGTATCAATCAACGGGACTCTCGAGGACGAGATTCTCTGCGGTACCGAGATATTGAGAACGCTGGGACTGAGAAAGAGTGGCGTGAGACTTGTTGCATGCCCCAGGTGCGGCCGCCACACCTTCGATTCAGTCGGTTTCGTCGAAAGGGTGAGAGACAGACTTCTCACTATCAACCGGCCGATTACCGTTGCCGTCATGGGCTGCTCCGTCAACGGCCCGGGAGAGGCTCACAATGCCGACTACGCAGTAACGGGCAACGGAAGAAAGGTCTTCATCTACAGAAAGGGTGAACTATACAGAACGGCGGATACCGCAGATGAAGCCGAAGCTCTTCTCTTCGAGGCACTTGGAAATGACAGATAACATCATAGTGAAGGGCGCGAGGGAGCATAACCTCAAGAATGTCGACATCACGATTCCGAAGAACAGTCTCGTGGTGATTTCCGGGCTTTCAGGCTCGGGAAAGAGTTCACTTGCCTTCGATACGATCTTCGCCGAGGGCCAGAGAAGGTACATGGAGTCGCTCTCGTCCTATGCGAGAATGTTCCTCGGACGCCTCGAAAAGCCGGACCTCGACTCAATCGAAGGCCTCAGTCCCGCCATCGCTATCGAGCAGAAGTCGACGAACCGCAACCCCCGTTCGACTGTCGGAACGGTTACCGAGATATATGACTACTACCGTCTTCTCTGGGCGAGAATCGGAAAAATCTACTGCCCGAAGTGCGGCCGTGAAATCGAGGAAGTAACAGTCGACCAGATAATCGATTTCATCTTCTCCCATCCCGAGGACGGAAAGCTTGTCATTCTCAGTCCCGTTGCAAGACGGAAGAAGGGGGAGTTCAAGGCCCTTCTCGAGGACGCGAAGAAGACGGGCTACCAGAAGGTCGAAATCGACGGGACGATGTACTCGCTCGAGGACGAACTTCCGAATCTGGAAAAAAACGTCAAACACAACATTTCCGTCGTCGTCGACAGGGTACGCAACTCCCGAAAGGCGAGAACGAGGATAAGCGAAGCAGTCGAGAAGGCTGCCGAGATGTCGGGAGGCCTGATTGAGGTTAACTATCTCGACGAGGGAAAGAGGGAGCTCTACAACGAGAAGAACACCTGTCCCGACTGCGGTATTGCGATTCCCGATCCCGAGCCCAGACTCTTCTCCTTCAATTCCCCGCTTGGTGCCTGCCCGGAATGCAACGGACTGGGCTACCGTGAGGAATTCGACGCCGACAAGATAATCCCCGACAGGAATCTCTCGTACGCCGAGGGCGCTATCGCAACGCACAGTCCCACTGCAAAGACATACCGCTCGGGACTCGAGGCACTCTTCAAGCATTACGGCTTCGATTTCTCGAAACCATTCTCAGAGCTTCCGGAATGGTTCATGAACATCATGTTATACGGAGGAGGCGACAAACTCGACTACAGTTATACGGCATCATCCTCGACTGGAAAGACATATGTACAGCATAAGGAGTACGAGGGAATAATCCCCGAGCTAACACGCCGCAGACGCATGACCGAAAGCATGGGCATGATGACCTTCTACGACCAGTACATGAGCGAGATCACCTGTACTTCGTGCCACGGTGACAGACTCAAGAAGGAAGCACTCTCCGTAAAGGTCAACGGCCTCAACATCATCGATGCAACGAAGATGAGCGTCCGTGACTCTCTCGTCTTCTTTCAGAATCTTCCTTTAACCGAGAATGAGAAGACGATATCGAGTCAGATACTCAAGGAGATACTCTCCCGCCTTACGTTCCTTGACAGAGTGGGACTGGGATACCTCACGCTCTTCAGATACGCTCAGACTCTCTCGGGAGGAGAAAGCCAGAGAATAAGACTCGCAACCCAGATCGGCTCTGCTCTCTCGGGGGTTCTCTACGTCCTCGACGAGCCCTCTATCGGACTCCATCAGAGGGACAACCAGAAACTCATAGACACCCTCAAGCGCCTCAAGGAGCTCGGTAATACCGTCCTTGTCGTCGAACACGACGAGGATACAATCCGTGCTGCCGACTATGTTGTCGACATGGGCCCCGGAGCAGGTGTCAACGGCGGCCATGTGATTGCAGAAGGAAGACCGGAGGAAATCGAGAAGAATCCCGATTCGATAACAGGTCAGTTCCTCTCGGGTAAGCTCACAATCGATGTTCCCGAAAAGAGACGGAAGGGCA
>CAVFVX010000016.1:0-19798 GCA_963626075.1 Acutalibacteraceae bacterium | reverse complement strand
AAGCTCGTCGACATCGACCAGAGTCCCATCGGCCGCACGCCGCGTTCGAACCCCGCAACCTACATCGACCTCTTCGGTCCCATACGTGAGCTCTTTGCATCGATGAACGAAGCGAAGGCACGTGGTTATACGGCGGGACGCTTCTCCTTCAACGTTCCCGGTGGAAGATGCGAGAACTGCTCGGGTGACGGTACGATAAAGATAGAAATGCACTTTCTCTCCGACGTCTACGTGAAGTGCGACGTCTGCAAGGGAAAGAGGTACAACAAGGAGACGCTTGCAGTCACCTACAAGGGAAAGAACATAAGCGACGTTCTCGACATGACAGTGAGAGAGGCTTACGAATTCTTCCAGAACCATACGAAGATAAGGCGTAAACTCCAGACACTGATGGACGTGGGACTCGACTACATAACTCTCGGACAGAGCGCGCTCACGCTCTCTGGAGGAGAAGCGCAGAGAGTGAAGCTCGCCCTGGAACTCAGCAAGGTTCAGACGGGACGCACGCTCTACATACTCGACGAGCCCACGACGGGACTGCACTTTGCGGACGTCAAGAAACTTCTGGAGGTGCTGCAGA
Organism: Acutalibacteraceae bacterium; assembly: GCA_963626075.1. Classification (GTDB taxonomy): domain Bacteria; phylum Spirochaetota; class Spirochaetia; order Sphaerochaetales; family Sphaerochaetaceae; genus Ornithospirochaeta. Next base: position 19,218 of record CAVFVX010000016.1, on the reverse strand, counting down.
GACTTGTCGACCAGGGCAATACCGTCGTCGTCATCGAGCACAACCTCGATGTCATCAAGGAAGCCGACTACATAGTGGACCTCGGCCCCGAAGGGGGAGACGAGGGAGGAACGATTGTCGCATCCGGAACGCCGGAAGAGGTTTCTCTTTCCCCGGAGAGCGCAACGGGTTATTATCTGAGGAAGTATCTCGTAAAGAAGTGAAGAAAGGATTAATTCTTTTAGTTCTAATCATAATCCTTGTTTCCTCACTCTCCGCCGTAAGCGTGGAGACCATATATTACGCTTCCTCGTCTCTTCTTTCTTCCATGGCGTCCGCACGGTCACTCTCGACAGAAGGAAGTGACGATGATATCAGGCGGAGGCTCTACGACTATTACGGCTATACCGAATATACTGTCCCTCAGGAAGATGACAGTGAAGAAGTAAGCGGTGAAGGGGAGAGCTCCTATACCATTTCAATCAACTCCGCATCCTCTGTTGAATCTTCGTCATCCGTCTTCACCGTTACGGGAAGTGTGGTAATCGACTTCACTTCCGGTGATACCCCCAGGCGCACACTCAGTGCATCGACCGTCATAGTCGACACGGAGAAGAAGATCCTCACCGCCCTCGGAAATGCGAAGTATACCGACAGCGATGAAGATGCCGCCATAAAGGAAATCGAAGCAGATATCCTCACAGTAAGCTGGGACAATATGGATATCCTCATAACCGACGGCTCGACTCAGACGGAAAGGGAGAACAGCGACAAGAAGAAGGTGACGTTCTCCACATCCGGCGAACGGCTTACGTATCTCAGCGAGGGCTCTGTAATATTCGACGACGGAATGATTACCTCCAACCCGAAGCATGCCTACTCGTCGATTTCGGCGTCCTCGATTCTCATTCTCCCCGGACAGGACATGTTCCTTTCATCGGCAACGTTCAACATCGGGCGTGTACCGATCTTCTACCTTCCGTTCTTCTTCTTCCCGGGCTCCAGGATTCTCGGTAACCCGTCCTTCGGCTTCACGTCCACGAAGGGTGCCTTCCTCAACACGACCTTCGAGCTCATCGGCTCGTACCCGAAGATCGAGACGACGGACGAATCCTCTTCGTTCTCATCTCTTCTGAAGACCACATCCGACGCCTCGGACGAGAGCGTCAACGGTTACTACTATTCGGAGGCTGAGGAGCTTACGGGACTCGAGAAGTTTGCAAGGAACACCTCAAGTTATCTCACCCTGATGGCGGACTTCTACCGCGGAGGATCGAATGCCACAGAGCTCCCGTCGGGAGGCATACATCTCGGAGTCGACAGCGTTTTCAACCTGTTCGACAAGAAGTTGAAGATTTCCGTATTCACCGGTGTAGCGACACCGAAGAACACGACGGACAAAGGCCTCAGGTACTACGGAAACAACACGCTCTCGTTCTCATCCCTGGGACTCTCGCTCTCGCTGAAGTTTCCCTATTATTCCGACAGAACCGTACTCTACAACTATTCGAACCGTCTCACGGGCTTCAGCTACGGCCCCTTGCTGGGAGAGGAGAGCAAGTTCCCCACCGATTATTCCTCTTCGGGGATCTCATCATTCACACGCTCGTTTTCACTCACTTATTCTCTTCCGTCATCGGTGAAGATTCCCTTCGTCTCCTCGTTCTCGCTCAAGAATCTCTCGATAGAGGGAAACTACAGCATAGTCGAAAAATCCTCCTCTTCGACTCTCTCTTCAGATAAGAATTCTCTCCTGGCATCATATACTCTTCCGTCACTCTCGCTCTCGCTCTCGGGAAACATCCTTTCGCTTTCAAGTCAATCTTCCTCATCTTCTCAGGATCCAGCTTCATCAGCAGAAGATACATCGGAAGAAGCAGCGGAAACGGACGAACTCGAAAGGAAACTTCTCATCGAGAGGTATTCCCTTCTGGCGGGTAAGACGGAGTCATCGACCCTCACAGCTTCCAGGCTCAACCTTTCCTATACCGTCACCGAGGATTTCTCCGACAGAACGGAAAACAACACGACTACGGACGAGAAGAAATCTCAGAAACTCTCGAGTACGACATATACACGTATAACACTCGAAGGAAATGTCTCTGACATCGTGAATGTCAGCGACGTCTTCACATATTCCCATGTCTACACTCAGTCCACGGACTATGCACAGTCCTCATGGTCGAAGAAGACGACAACGAGTCCGCTCAATACACTGAAGGTATCTGTTCCGTTCTTCGGTCTGACATACAATCTTTCCCTCAAACCCTTCGACTACTCGGAGGAGGAAACAGATAAGAAGGAAAAGACAGTCACCTCGAAGAAGTTCGAATTCACGAAGGATTACGTAAAGACGCATTCCCTCGTATTCTCGAAGTCCTTCGAGACTGAAGAAGGCAGATTCACGGGAGAGCTTACATACATCATCCCGCCTCTTGATTCCTCCCTTACGCCGCTCCTGAAGTGGGCGAAGAGCGGAGTGACTCTCTCTCTCTACATGCTCTTCAAGGAAACCGACGGCGTCTTCGAACACGACAACGTCAGGTTCACGGCAGGGTATTCGTCATCCTGTGTGGTATTCTCCTCAACGGTTGATTACCAGACAAAGGGAATCGAGAGTGTAAATGATTATCTGGAGCCGCTTTCTCTCTCGTCGTCGCTCCGTCTCAAGACAAAGGACGGCAAGTATTACGTTGAGGAAGCCGTTGAAGGCGATGGCGATACCGACGGTTTCTTTACTTTGCTCAAGACCACTCTCAGACTTTCCGATGTCACAGCCTCGGCAGTATTCAGCCGCAACGGTGAGAAGATGGAACTCGAGAGCATAAACATCCGCAGTAACCTCTCGGGTAAGTCTTTCCAGCTCTGGAAGGGCAGGATCTACTGTTCCTTCGGCCTCGACAGCGTCCTCTTTCTGAATCACCGTGACAGGACGAAGTCCTACCTTACTCTCTCTCCGTCAGTCACCTTCTCGATAGCCGAGTTCATCGACATCAGGTTCTCCTTCCGTACCCAGAATAACAGACTCGGTTCCTATTACGAGGACGATTCCTTCTCTCCGCGCCTCATGTGGAAGGACGCCCTCAGAAGCGTCGACTTCTTCGGAGACGGCAGGAACAACACCAACTTCATTCTGCAGAATGTATCACTGGAGATAGTCCACTACATGGAGGACTGGAATCTCAATATCAAATACACAACATCATTTACGAAGGGAAATGCGGACGGCAAGACGGTCTACACACTCCAGCCGAGCTTATCGGTATACCTCTCATGGAACACGATGCCCGACCTGAAGGCAGAGGAGAACTGGACTATGGATGCTTCCGGAAAATGGACAAGAAAGTAAAATGGCTGAAACATACATATTCAATGACGAGAAGGCCGAGCTCATACTCGGTCCCAATGACAGAAACCTCTCATACCTCGAACTCATACTCGGAAGCGACCTGACGGTAAAGGGGAACACCCTCACTCTCTGGCGCAACAATCCTCTTTTCATACCTCTTCTGAAGAAACTCGAGGAAACATCTTCCGAGCGCGGTGCACTCGGAGAAGGGGAGATTTATATGGATTTCCAGGCTGTCAAGGACGAGTACGGCGAAGACGAGACAGAAAAGGAAGACAGGAACGAGACAAAGGGCGGCAGGGAGTCCATTTCGGTTCTCGGAAAGACAGTCTGGCCGAAGACGAAGACACAGAAGGAGTTCATCTCCGCTCTCTTCTCGTCGCAGCTTGTCTTCGCGTCCGGTCCCGCGGGTTCTGGAAAGACCTTCCTTTCGATTGCCTACGCCCTCGAGGAGATATTCTCCGGCAGACGCAACAAGATCGTGCTCACGCGTCCCGTCGTCGAAGCAGGGGAGTCCCTGGGCTTTCTCCCCGGAGACCTCTCGCAGAAACTCAACCCGTACCTCAGACCGCTCTACGATGCGATGGACCTCCTGTTAAATCCCCAGCAGATAAAGCGCCTTGAGGATAACGGGACAATCGAGATAGCGCCTCTTGCCTATATGCGCGGCCGATCCCTCAACAACAGCGTCGTCATTCTCGACGAAGCGCAGAATACGACAAAGGGACAGATGAAGATGTTCCTGACGCGTATAGGAGAGTCGAGTACGGCTGTCGTCAACGGAGACCCCACACAGATAGACCTCCCGAGAAAGAGTGACAGCGGATTTACCGAGGCATTGAGAATTCTTGATGGAATCGAAGGCCTCAGTGTGGTAAGATTCACTCATCGGGACACTGTAAGGTCCCGTCTTGTAAGAGAAATAGTAAAGGCTTATTCTCTAGAGGAGAAAAATGAGTAAGAAAGAAAAGATCGGGAGATTCTCCTTCAAGTCCTTCTCGAAGGGCCAGCTGAGTACGTTCTGGATTCTGATGCTCCTCTGCCTTGCAGTCGGTACGGCAGTACCGATTCTCCTTTCATCGAACATTCTCTTTGCAATCAAACCATCGCGTACGTACTCTGCCAACGAGCTCAGCGACGAGGACCTCATTTCTCCGATAAGCTTTTCATACATAGACGAGGAGCAGACGAAGAAGAAGAGGGAAGAGGCCGGGGCGCTTGTCGTTCCGTACTTCACATATTCGTACTCTGCTTCCCTCACAATGACGGAGAAGGCCGATGTCGTCTACGACTACCTCGTCCTGGGGACATTCCTCAGCGACGAGTCTCTCTCCTCTGTCAGTTCTCTTCTTACAGAACTCGATGACACGGAGAGCTACAGCACATACGGTGCGATAATCCGCGAGACGGTGGATCATTTCGTTAAGGAGGGAATCTTCTCTTCCGACGATATCTCATATGTCATCGAGCAGAAGAAGGATTCACTCTTCGTCAATAACTCCGAGGAGCTTCCGTACTCCCTCAGCGGCAGAAGCGTTGATGTTGACGAGGTCATCACCGATATATCTGCACGCTCCGCGGTGTATCAGTATCTTGTGGTATCCTACCCGGATACCGATTCCGTTGCCCTCAGAGTCATTGCCGACATAATCCAGGAGATAATCGAAGCCAACGTCTTCTACGACGAGATATACACGAAGAGTCTCAAGGACCAGACGATGAACCAGGTGGAGCCCGTCGTTGTAGATATCGAGAAGGGTGACTACATCCTCAATACCGACACTCTTGTCACAAGCGAGGCACTCTATACGCTTGAGGTTCTCAACTCCAAGAGAGTCATCAATATGGACGTGTACTCGGTACTCCCGAGATTCCTTCTTGTCGTTTTCATCCTTATCGTATGGTTCTGTTATTCAATCGGCCTCGTACAGTACGAGTACAGAAAGGCGCAGTATACTCTCATAATGCTCTCGTCCTTCCTTCTCGATCTCATCGTCGGTTTCGTCATTGCCTGGAAGATTGTCGACATGGGCTACTCTCGCTACGATGCCCTCATGCCGTTCCTGATCACGGGGATGCTCGGTGTCGCGATAACGAACTCCGTGAAGTACGGAGTCTCTTCGCTCCTCGCACTCTCGGCGCTCTATACCCTCTGGCCAAACGCATCTTTCTATTCGCTTATCTATTATGTTGTATGCGGAGCAATTGTGTGTATGCTCGTACGCGGCAGCAAGGGACGTTACGACACGATTTCGACATGCCTCAAGTCAAGCGGAATCCTCTTCGTACTGACGTTTCTCTTCGTGCTCCTGGAGACTACGAGTTTTTATGATGTGCTCTTCAGCTGCGCCGGAATCATCTTCAACGTAATCTTCGCATTCATCATGTATGCAATAGTCCTCCCGATTCTCGAGAAGATCTTCAACATCCCGACAAAGCAGAGACTCATCGAACTTGCATACACAGACAACGCAACGCTCAATCAGCTCAGTCAGATAGCACAGGGTACCTACAACCACGTCAAGAACGTCGCCGACCTTGCCTATGCCGCAGCTCTCGCCATCGGCTGCAACGCCGAGCTCACGCTCGTCGGTGCAAGGTACCACGATATCGGAAAGATGGTGCACCCCGAATACTTCGTGGAGAACCAGAGCGACAAGAATGCTCATGACCAGATTTCCTCGCAGCTTTCGAAGTCCATCATCAAGTCCCATGTAAGACTCGGTACCGAGAAGGGTAAGGAGATAGGACTTCCGCAGGAAGTTCTGGACATAATCAGCCAGCACCACGGAAACGACCTCATAAGATACTTCTACAACGAAGCGGTGAGAAGTATGGGGGAGCAGAACGTTGCAAAGGAGGACTTCATGTACGACGGAGTCCCGCCGACGACGAAGGAGAGCGCAATCGTCATGATTTCCGACTGCGTCGAAGCCGCAACGAGAACGATAAAGAGGCCGAACCACCAGAAGTACGAGAGAATGATCAACACCCTCGTCAACGAACGAATCTCGTTCGGTCAGCTTGACAACTCCGGACTCACCATGAATGAGATAAAGGCGATAAAGGAAGCGTTCATTCCTATTCTGATCGGACGCGACCATCACAGAATAAGCTACGAAAACGACAAGGACTGATAAGAATATGTATACAGTAGAACCCGAAGACTTTGCACTGATGGATTTCGTCAGGAGGAACCTCGATTCCTTTCTTTCCTATTTCAACGAGACGAGGGACTTTTCGGTCACATTCGTAAGCGACGACGAGATAAAGGATCTCAACAGGGAGTACAGGAATATAGATTCCCCGACTGACATTCTGACTTTCCGTCTAGCAGACGGAGAGGATGACTTCCCGTCTCCGGAAGGGGAGGACGAGGAAATGGGCGACATCTTCATTTCCATTGAATCCATGAAGAGAAATGCTTCCGAGTTCGGTGTCGACGAGAATGACGAACTGAGGCGCCTTCTCCTTCACGGCCTCATGCACCTCAGGGGCTGGGACCACGAGACGAATGATTTCAACTCGGAACCCATGCTCATCGAGCAGGAGAGGATACTTAAGGAGCTCAGATGAAAGGTGCCGGGAAACCGGCATTTTTCACGGCCCGAAGCAGTCATCCGGCAGTAAACTGCAACAGAATGCAACAATAAAGAGAAAAATCAAATATTTTACTTTGATATCTTCTTTCGTTTATTGCAATTTTAATAAGAATATGTTAAAGAAGTATCCGCTTGTTAACGATAGTTTATTATCGAATATCTTTGTTCTATTTAAGGAGAAATAAAAGATGAAAGTTGGTATTAACGGTTTTGGTAGAATCGGTCGTTTTGTCTTCCGCGCAGCTATGAGCCGCAAGGATGTTGAGATTGTCGGTATCAACGACCTCTGTCCTGTTGATTATCTCGCATACATGCTCAAGTATGATACGATGCACGGTCAGTTCGACGGAACAATCGAATGTGATATGGAAAAGTCCCTCCTTATCGTCAACGGAAAGAAGATCAGAGTCACAGCATGCAAGGACCCCAACGAACTCGCATGGGATCAGGTCGGTGCTGAATATGTCGTCGAGTCCACAGGTCTCTTCCTTACAAAGGAGAAGGCACAGGCTCATATCAACGCAGGTGCCAAGTATGTCGTCATGTCAGCTCCCTCAAAGGATGACACTCCGATGTTCGTCTGCGGTGTAAACGAAGACACATACGTCAAGGGAACACAGTTCGTATCGAACGCTTCCTGCACAACCAACTGTCTTGCTCCTATCGCCAAGGTCCTCAACGACAACTTCGGCATCAAGGACGGTCTCATGACAACTGTTCACTCAACAACAGCTACACAGAAGACAGTCGACGGACCTTCCATGAAGGACTGGAGAGGCGGCAGAGCTGCCAGCGGCAACATCATCCCGTCATCCACAGGTGCTGCAAAGGCTGTCGGAAAGGTCATTCCTTCCCTCAACGGCAAGCTCACAGGTATGTCAATGAGAGTTCCTACTCTTGATGTCTCCGTCGTCGACCTCACAGTCAACCTCGCTAAGCCCGCTACATATGCAGAAATCTGCGCTGCTATGAAGAAGGCAAGTGAGACAAACCTCAAGGGTATCCTCGGCTACACGGAAGATGCAGTTGTTTCCTCCGACTTCCTCGGTGACACAAGAACATCCATCTTCGATGCAAAGGCTGGTATCGCACTCACAGATACATTCGTCAAGGTTGTTTCCTGGTATGATAACGAAATCGGTTATTCAAACAAGGTTCTCGACCTCATCGCTCATATGAAGAAGGTCAACGGCTGATTAGAAGTCGTCGGACTCTAAAAGGCCTGTTTCGACAGGCCTTTTTGTCCTTATAAGGAGTTAAATCATGGTACTTAACACAGTTAAAGAAGCAGATCTCAAGGGTAAGAGAGTTCTCGTACGTGTAGACTTCAACGTCCCCGTAAAGAACGGCGTCGTCACGGATGACACACGTATCCGCGCAGCACTCCCCACACTCAACTATATCCTTTCCCAGGGTGCATCGCTTGTCGTCATGTCCCACTACGGAAGACCGAAGGGACAGAAGAATCCCGAATTCAGCATGGCTCCGATTGCTGCTGTCTTCGAGAAGGAACTCGGAAGAAAGGTTACACTCGCTCCCGATGTCATCGGCGAAGAAGTCGAAAAGCTCGTCAAAGCCCAGAAGAGCGGTGATGTTCTTCTTCTCGAGAACGTCAGATGGTACAAGGAAGAAGAGGCAAACGATCCCGGATATGCAAAGACTCTCGCTTCCTACGGCGACGTATATGTAAACGATGCATTCGGCACAGCTCACAGAGCTCATGCTTCAACAGAGGGTGTTGCACACTATCTCCCTGCATACGCAGGACTTCTCATCGAGAAGGAAGTCAAGTTCATGGCACCGCTTCTCGAAAACCCCGAGCATCCGTTTGTTGCTATCATCGGCGGCAGCAAGGTTTCCTCAAAGATTTCCGTTCTCAAGAGCCTCGTGAAGACATGTGACACAGTCGTCATCGGCGGCGGCATGGCTTACACATTCCTCAAGGTTCTCGGACACAGCGTCGGCAAGAGCCTCGTAGAGGACGACTATCTCGATACAGCAAAGGAATTCCTTGCTGCAGCAGAAGAGAAGGGCGTCAAGGTAATTCTTCCCGTCGACCACGTATGCGCTGAAGCATTCGACGAGAACGCTGCACCCGTCTACGTTGACGGCCAGGATGTTCCGGAGAACCTCATGGGCCTCGATATCGGCAAAAAGACCGTCGCTCTCATCGTAGATTCTCTCAAGGATGCAAAGAACGTCGTATGGAACGGCCCGATGGGCGTCTTCGAGTTCGCTGCATTTGCAAAGGGAACTGAAGCAGTTGCAAAGGCACTTGCCGACAGCAAGGCAGTATCCGTCGTAGGCGGCGGTGACAGTGTTGCCGCAATCAATAAGTTCGGTCTTGCTTCCAGGATCAGCCATGTCTCGACAGGCGGCGGCGCATCCCTCGAATTCCTTGAAGGAAAGACACTCCCCGGAATCGCTGCACTGGAAAAAAAAACTAGAAAAATCTATATAGCAGGCAACTGGAAGATGAATCTTCTTCCTTCCGAGGCCAAGAAATACGCCAGAGAGCTTGCAGATGCCTACAAGGCCAGCAACTGTGACTGCCGTTTCATGATTGCATGTCCTTTTGTTGACCTTCCGGGCGTCGTAGAGGCAGTGAAGGGTACTCCCGTCATCGTTGCAGCCGAGAACATGGCAGACCACACATCAGGTGCTTACACCGGTGAAGTCAGCCCTCTCATGCTCAAGGATCTCGGAGTCAACACCGTCATCATCGGCCACAGCGAAAGAAGACAGTACTACGGAGAGACTGACGAAGTCGTCAACAGAAAGGTGCTTCTTGCACTCGAGAACGGCATGGAAGTCGTCATGTGTGTCGGCGAAACTCTCTCTGAGAGAGAAGGCGGAAAGCTCGAGGAAGTTCTTTCGAGACAGCTCTCGGTCGGTCTCAAGGGAGTGACACCCGAACAGATGAAGTCCGTCACCGTTGCCTACGAACCCGTCTGGGCTATCGGCACGGGTAAGACTGCGACACCCGAGGATGCAGACAGTGCACATGCATTCATCCGCTCCACAGTTGCCAATTTATTCTCGAAATCTGTTGCAGAAAAACTGATAATACAGTATGGTGGTTCAGTAAAAGCTGAAAATGTTAAGGCTCTGATGGCCAAGGAAAACATCGACGGCGCCCTCGTAGGAGGTGCATCGCTGACACTCGAGAAGTTCCTTCCGATCATGGCTTACAACAAATAAACAGAGGTAATTGAAAATGGGTGTTTTAGGTATTGTCCTGGTAGTGGTTTTCTGTATTGTTGCCCTGCTACTTTTGTTCCTCATCACAATCCAGGGACAGGACAGCGTCGGACTGGGCAGCGTCTTCGGTGGTAATTCCGATTCGGCTTTCGGCAGCGGAACAGGCGGATTCATCACAAAGGTCACGGCTATTCTTGCCGTAGTCTTCATGGTTCTTTCTCTTGTCGTCGCACTTGTCAACAAGTCGAGCGAAGCTGAAATCCAGTCCATGATCAAGTCAACCGAGACAACTTCTGTCGAAGGTACGACATGGCTTGAGGATACATCGTCTACTACAGAAAGCAGCGAAGCATCCAACTGATTAACCGTATGAGATTCCGACTCCCTTATGACACGGGGGTCGGTTTTTCTTAAAGGAGCATTTTGATGAGAGTAGCTGTAGTTACAGCCCCGAAGTCGGCTGACAGCTCCAAACTGAAGGGAGTCGCCGATTCAATCGTCCGTACTCTTGAAAAGAGGGGATATTCGTCCGACATCATAAACACTTCACTCGATTCGGATAAAAAACTCATACTGTTCGATTATATTGTCTTTGTCAGCGAAGGAGTCTCTCTGTTCGGGAAGAATCTTCCGTCGTCCCTGGGAACCTATCTCAGGAACTGCGGCAATATTTCCGGTAAGAGAGCAGCCGTCGTACTTACCGGGGGAACTCTCAGAAAGGGTGCGACAATGGCAGAGCTGATGAAGACTGTGGAGGGCGAAGGTGTGATTCTGAAGACAAGTCAGATCATCTTGAAGCCGTCCGAGGCAGAGGCATTCGCCTCCAACCTTAATGTTGAAAGGAATTACTAAATGAAGAAATTACTGACTATCGCACTGATTCTCATCGTCGCAGCATCCATTCTGTCCGCTGCCACGATTTCGTCTCCTGCAGCAACCGTAAAGCTGACAAAGAACAAGGTCATCAGCATGGATACCCTCAACAGCGAGTATGAAAACTACACAAGCCAGGGTTATTCCGTCACCAAGACCGAGGTTCTCGACTCCCTCATCGACGAGGCACTCATCGAGCAGGGCGCGGCAAGAGACGGCTACACTGTTACAGACGCAGAGGTCGAACAGCTCTATGCACAGCAGAAGTCCTCAATCGAGAGCCAGCTCGGATATTCCGTCACTGATGACGAATTCACAGCCCTTGTTGAGGAAAGCTACGGCAGCACGGATGCATACAAGAGCTATCTCAGGAGTCAGTATCTTCAGCAGAAATATGTGACGGGCGCAAAGAGCGATGTCGTGAATGACGTCGCAGAGCCCACCGAGAAGGAAATCAAGACCTGGTACAGGCAGAATACATCATCCTTCATGATGCCCGAGATGGTAAGACTTTCCGTCATTGCTATCCAGAAGACTGACGATTCAACTACCGACGCTGCAAACAAGGCGACGTTAGAGGACGTCTACGCTCAGATCAAGGCAGGTACCCTCACATTCGAGAAGGCTGTCCAGACCTACAGTGAAGATACATCCAGTAAGTCCAACGGCGGCGACTGGGGCTTCATGAGCGACACGGAGTCCACCCGCACAAGCATGGGTGACGACTTCGTTGACTCAGTCATGCTCATGGACGCCGGTGATATCGAAGGTGTCTTCGAGACTCCGTATCTCTACTGCATCGTCAAGTGTACTGTCCATCAGGATCCCACGGTCCTCGGACTTGATGATACAATCGAGACATACGGCATCACGGTACATGACTACATCTACCAGGGACTGACCTACCAGAACAGCCAGTATGCTTATCTTGAAGCCTACAACGAGCTCATTGCCGAGCTCAGAGCAGAGGCCAAGATCAACATTCTTTACAGCGAATCATAATGAGTATTAAGACAGAACGCCACAGAGCAAGAGAAATCGCCGTCGGCACAATCTACTCACTCGATCTGAATTCCAATCTCCCTCCAACCGGGGATTGGATTCTTTTCCAGGGGCTCAACGACGATGAAATCGATGAATTAAGCACATCGGTAAAGGTATATGCAAGGTTCCTCATCGAAGGAACCATTCAGCATCTCGGAGAATGCGATGATTTGATCTCATCCTATTCGAAGAACCGCCCGATCGACATGATCGACGCCGTCGACCGCTCGATACTGAGAATATCCTTCTTCCAGCTTCTTTATGACAGGGAGACACATCCTACAATCATCATAGACGAGGCTGTGAAGCTCAGCCAGGAACTGAGCAATGACGTATCCTTCAAGTTCATCAACGGTATACTTGATGCCTACGTGAAGGGGCAGGGAAAATGATTCAGCTCAAGAATGACTTTGAAATCGACAAGATACGCTCGTCCTGCAAGCTTCTTGCAGAGATGTTCGAGACAGTCGGTGAGAACATAAAGGAAGGAATCTCCACGTGGGATGTCGACAAGATGTGCGAGGACTTCATGCATAAGCATCATGCAAAGGGCCCCTGCAAGGGTTATGAAGGCTTTCCCGCAGTCAGCTGCACATCAGTCAACGAAACAATCATTCACGGTATTCCATCGAAGCGTCAGATTCTGACAGAAGGAGATCTTCTGTCTCTCGATGTCTGCATAAATCTCGACGGTTACATATCAGACAGCACTCACAGCTATGAAATCGGAAAGGTTAAGCCTGAAGTTCACGAGTTCAACGTCAATACCCGTAAGAGCCTCTATCTGGGAATCCAGGCGGCGGGAAAGAACGGCGCCAGAATCCAGGATATCGGACAGGCTGTTTCTTCGTATGCAAGAAAGTTCAGGTACGGCATTCTCAAGGATTACACGGGACATGGCGTAGGCTTCGAACTTCACGAGGATCCGGAAGTGCCTAACTATGTGAGCATACACATGAACAACCCGAGAATCAGGGAGGGAATGGTATTTGCAATAGAGCCCATGCTCATGCTCGGCGGATCGTCCAGATACTACCTTGCTGATGACAACTGGGGTGTTATAACGTATGACGGTTCCTACGGCTGTCACTGGGAACACACGGTGGCAATGACGAAGAACGGTCTCGAAATTCTTACGGAACTATAAGAAACAAATACAAAGGAGTGGAAATGGATCAGCCAAAGAAGGATTTCATCACCTGTGACATGATTCGTGATGCGGGAATAAAGCTCGCACACAGAATGTACACCGAGGATCATTTCATCCCCGACGTAATCTACGATTCCCTTCGCGGAGGCGCATACCTCGCGAACGTAATCAGCGAATACTACAAGCTTCAGGCGATGAAGACGGGGCACGAGCCTACATTCTATGCCGCAGTTGTCGCACGTTCCTACGGTAAGCTTGTCGAGCATACCAACAAGGTCGACATCGATGGCTGGACATGGTCTCCGAAGAACCTGAAGAAGGGCCAGAAGGTCCTCATCGTTGACGACATCTTCGACACGGGCCTCACAGTAAACTCACTCTGCGACACGATTATGGCTAACGGAATTCCGAGGGAAGATATAAAGGTAGCCGTCTACGACTACAAGATTTCTCTCTACCAGTGGAAGGACGGAAAGCCTGCTCTTCCCGTACAGCCTGACTACTACTGCCGCAAGCATGTTCTCAGGAGCAAGGACGACTATCTCTGGATTCACTACACCTGTCATGAGTTCATAGGTTTAACGCATGACGAGATAGAAGAGGTCTATACTGACGACGAAGTCAAGAAGATACTCCACGAGATCTGCGAAGACTGAAGACTGAATAAGAGCAAGTAAGAAGGGCTGCCATAACGACAGCCCTTAATTAATGAGTAAGGAAACAGTTACTTCCAGGTGGAATCAATACTGTTATCCTTGAGATTGATGCACTTTGTGCCGCTCTCGGCCGTGATGACGTTGATGTATTCTCCGTCTACGACATCGACAATGGCGATGATTTCAATATTCGTCAGGGAAGTGCAGGTCTTCGATTCGCAGGTGCTGTCCTTGACGTAATATACATCCTTGAGACCGTTGAGAATGAAGTAATATGTTCCCTCCTTCTCGAACATCTTTGCCATCTTGTATGTATTTCCGCTACCTATAGTTTTGATGAGTGAGTCGGAGCCGAACTCCGTATTATAATGATGATAGATTACGTTGCCGGAAGTTACGAAATACCCGCCGATGTGAGAGCGGTAGTTCGAGTTGTTGACACAGCATTCAGTTACTGTCGTACCGTCATAGCTGAAGAGATGCATCTTTCCGTCGTCAGCATTCTTTCCGATGAAGTATCCGTCGCCGATGTAGCTTACGTTCGTATAATCCGTTGCTGTAATCGTTGGAGAGGAAAGGAACTCGGAACTTGTGCCGCAGAAGACTGCGTTTAATCCGCTTCCCATCTTGAAGACAACAACATATTTGTCAGCGTTGACGTTTTCGAAATACACGCCGTTAAGTGTATAAGTGCCGCTGTCGACTCCTGTGAACTCTTCTGTATTTCCGTTATTGTCTATCGAGTAGTACTTTTCATCCTTTTCACTGTAGTAGTATGCCTTCCAGCTGTCCTTTGTTCCCGTTGCAAGAATAGAGTAGGACGCGATGTTGCCTGTTCCTACAGCAGTCGAAGCCTTACTGCCGTCGCTGAGGAGGAAGATTCCTTCGTTGGAAGCGACGATGTAGTTTGTGTTGTCTATTTTCGAAAGGACAGATTTGATTGTATAGCTTTCCTTCTTGACGGACTTACCGGCATCCTCTAAGAGACCGGAGGATGAGTCCATGTTGCAGGAAACTGCAAGGAGGAGAAGAAGTACTGTGAGTATTGTGATTATCTTTTTCATCTTTATTCCTCCTAGTTGCGGTATGTAGCGAAGAGAAGTACGGGAATCGAAGTGTGGAGTCCGTTCTTCTGCGACTTCGTATAGAGTTCGGCAGTGAAGTTGATTCCGCTCTTTACGCCGATTGCCCAGTTGTCGGTGAAGAAGTATCTGGCGCCGATTGTCAGTGAGAGCATCGGTGAGAACATCGACTTGTCGTTGTACGACATATAGTTGAATCCGGCCCCGAGAGAAATCGGTATTTCGAACTTACCCTGGAGAGGAACCCAGGTTGCACGGAAGAGGAGGGGAACCTGTGTGAAGAGCTTCTCGTCGGTACATCTGTTGAACTGATAGCCGATTTCGCCTCCGATTGAAATCTGGGGAGTCAGGAAGACCTCGTAGTCGATTGAACCGTACCCCCCGATATTGAAGTGTGTTCCGTTTTCTCCCCACCATATTCCGGTCTTCAAGCTTCCGTCTTCACTTTTGTATGAGTTGGTGAAGGGAAGGTCGACACCTGCGGTGATGGAGAACATCTGGGAACCTGTATCATAATAGTTCTCGGCAGCCAGAGGCATGAGGAGAACAGTCGTAATCAGGATGATGATTATTGAATTCTTTTTCATGGCGTCAGTATACAGTAAATCCCTTACTCTTTCAAATTGAGTATTGTAGGAACTCCCTCACATGAAGTAACATAAGAGCGTGATTGAACTTAAGTGTAAAGAGCTGTCAAAAAGAATTCTGAGTGAGACGAAAGAAAAAAGCTTACTCTTTGTTAATAAAGGAAATAGGGCGCCGAGTCTGGCGGTCGTACTCGTCGGAGACGACCCGGCGAGCAGAAGCTACGTGAAGAGCAAGGCAAAGCGGTGCGAAGAGCTCGGGTTTGTGCATTTTCAATATTCCTTGAGTGAAGATTCATTGGAGAGTGATGTCATCGCTCTCACAGAGAGACTCAATGCCGACGATTCTGTAGACGGCATCCTCGTGCAGCTTCCGCTTCCGGCACATATTTCCGAGGAGAAGGTAATCGACAGTATATCACCGGAGAAGGATGTCGACGGCTTCAGTGCACTCAGTATGGGTAATCTCGTTCTGGGAAGACCCACGTTCATTCCGTGTACTCCGCTCGGAATACTCGAAATACTGAAGAACTGGAACATAGAGACAAAGGGAAAGAGGATATGTGTCGTCGGGCGCTCGAACATCGTCGGTCGTCCGCTCTCGATTCTTCTTTCCTCCCGCGGCTACGACGGAACTGTCACACTCTGCAATTCATTTACTGAAAACCTAAAGGAAGTCACTCTTTCATCAGATATAGTCATCACTGCCATCGGCAGGGCTGAATTCTTCGATTCCTCCTATTTCTGCGACGACGCAGTAGTCATAGACGTAGGAATCAACAGAGTGGAGGACAGCACGAAAGAGAAGGGCTACCGTCTTACGGGAGACTGCCTCTATTCGTCATTCGAGAACCGTGACATTGCAATCACTCCCGTTCCGGGAGGAGTGGGGCTCATGACTGTCGCGGGTCTCATGATGAATACCCTTCTTGCAGCAGAGAGGAGAGCGGATAAATGAAGAAGTACCTTATAGAGACATATGGCTGCCAGATGAATACGGCAGAGAGCAACGCAATTGAGACGCTTCTCAAGGGACGCGGTCTCGAAGCGACGGAGAATCCCGCAGAGGCAGACGTTGTCATCATCAATACATGCTCGGTGAGAAAGACCGCGGAAAACAGAATATGGGGGAGACTCGGCTTCTATTCAGCCGAGAAGAAGAAGCACCCGCTTCTACTCATCGTCACGGGATGCATGGCTTCGAGGATGAAGGACGAGATGAAGAAGGAAGCGCCCTTCGTCGACTATGTCGCAACCAACGAGGAGAAGGACAGGATTGCCGACTTCGTATGCGGAGAGAGCATTTCATCCGATGATAAGTACAGCTTCCTCACGTCCTATTACAAAGAGGGTGAGTTCAGCTCCTACATTCCCATCATGAACGGCTGCAACAACTTCTGCTCATACTGTATCGTCCCGTATGTCAGAGGCCGCGAGATATCACGTGACACGGAGTCGATAATCGAGGAGGTGAAATTCCTGGAGTCGAAGAATGTCAGGGAAGTGACACTCCTGGGGCAGAACGTCAATTCGTACTCTTCCGTCTACAGGGGAGAAGCCGTTGACTTTCCGCGCCTGCTGGAAATCATCACACCCTATATGAAGAACATACAGTGGGTGAGATTCGAGTCTCCGCATCCCAAGGATTTCTCGGAGCACCTGATTGATGTCATAGCAGCGAATGATAAGGTCAGCAGCCACATTCACCTTCCGATGCAGTCGGGTTCAACAAGAATCCTTACACTTATGAACAGACGAACGACGAGAGAGAAGTTCATTGAACTTGTTGAGAAAATGTACTCCCGTATTCCCGGCCTCACTCTCTCGACCGATGTCATCGTCGGCTTTCCGACGGAGACGGAAGAAGAATACGAGGAAACTCTCTCCATGATGGAGATAATGCACCCGACTGAAGCCTTCATGTACTATTTCAATCCCAGAGAGGGTACAAGAGCTGCCTCGATGGACGCTCAGATAGATCTGAAGACCAAAACTCAGAGACTCGAGAGACTCATCAACGAGCAGCTCGAGAGACAGAAGAGAATAAGGGAGAACGAGCTTCCGCTTATGAGGAAGGCCGTAATCACCAGCGAAAGCCGGGACGATAAGTCACGCTATCTGGCGCGCGACGAGCACAACTACTACTATTCCGTGGAGCCTCTTGGAAAACACATTCCGGGAGACGTCATCACCGTCAGGGCTGACGAACTCTGCGGCAATACATTCAGAGGAGTTGAAATTGACTGACTGGGAAAAATTCACCGATCTGTTATCTTCTTCAAAGCGCATCGGAGTACTTACCGGTGCGGGAATCAGCACTCTCTCGGGAATTCCCGACTTCAGAAGTGCCGACGGAATCTACTCGAAGAAGTTCGGAGACCTCAGGGTCGAGGACCTTCTCGACATCGACTTCTTCATGAAACACCCCGAGGAGTTCTACCGCTGGGCTCGCGACGGCTGGTACAGCGATGCTGTCTATAAGCCGAACATTGTCCACGAGAGTCTCCGCCTTATGGAAGAGAAGGGTATACTCACGGACGGAATCTGGACGCAGAATATCGACTCTCTCGACACGTACTGCGGTTCGAAGAAGGTCTACGAGCTTCACGGAACGCTCCGGAATTCGACCTGCACCGTATGCGGCAGAAGTTACACATTCGACGAGACAAGAGAGAGACTTAAGGGACACGACTACCCGACGTGCCCGTACTGCTCGGGACTCCTGAGACCCGATATCGTCTTCTACGGCGAGAACCTGGACTCCCGTCTTTTAGACAAGGCCTGGGATACCTTCTCCTCCGTCGACCTTACGATAGTTCTCGGATCCTCACTTGTCGTCAATCCCGTGGCGTCACTTCCGAACCTCGCTCTGCAGAGTGGCGGAAAAGTGGTTATTGTGAATAGAGATAAAACCTATTTAGACAACAGGATGTCTGTTATTTTCCGTTCCCTTGAGGAGTGGGGTGAAAAAATGTACAATTTTCTTCAAAGTTGTTGAAGATTTGATTTTTTCATTTGTTTATTAAATTCTGTAAAATTATTATATTTATCAGAGTAAAACATCTATTTGGGGGTGTTTTGGTTTCGACTGGCTTTGCTAGGCTGTAAACTGCGAATCAAGCGCTGACTTGTTAAACCGGCAAAAAAAATTAAATGCTAGAAAAGAAGAAGACTACGAAGTCGAATCTGAAGCATTTGCTCTTGCTGCGTAAGCGGTAAAGCAAAAAAGAGAGGATCCACGGTCCCCGGGTGAATCTCTTATTTACAAAGGGGACTTATCTTCCGGGAGTGTTCCGGTCCGGAAGAGAAAACAAGGGACTGCTTCACATACACCGTGGGTTCCGTTACCTAGTATGTGACTAAGAACAGAAGCGGAACTACATTCGTAGATGTTTGCAGATAGACTGTTAGGACAGGAGTTCGAGTCTCCTCACCTCCAAAAATTTGTTGCTTTAAAAATGGGGATTTTATGGCAAACAAAGTAGACGTTCGAGTTCTAAAGACCAAACAGAAACTTCAGCAGGCGCTTGTCGAGCTGTTAAAGGACAACAGAATCGAGGAC
Source organism: Acutalibacteraceae bacterium (assembly GCA_963626075.1). Classification (GTDB taxonomy): domain Bacteria; phylum Spirochaetota; class Spirochaetia; order Sphaerochaetales; family Sphaerochaetaceae; genus Ornithospirochaeta. The sequence continues at coordinate 136 of CAVFVX010000016.1, read as the reverse complement.
ATCTCAATCAGTGAGATCTGTACAACCGGAGAGGTCAACCGCAATACCTTTTATGCGCATTACTCCGACGTTTTCGCTCTTTTCGACGATGTAAAGGAAGTCTATTACGACTACTTCATCGGAGAGATAGAGAAGA
>CAVFVX010000015.1:0-27887 GCA_963626075.1 Acutalibacteraceae bacterium | reverse complement strand
AGAGAAGTAAGCGATAAAGCACAGGCTGCACCGTAAGATGCAGCCTGTTTTCTTTGCCAGAAAAAAAAAGAATCAGCGCTTCTTTTCCGGGGCAAGACAGTATTTCGTATTCCTTGCCTTCCCCTCTTCAGTGAGTATTCCGTCATCCGTCATCTTTCTCAGAAGACGGTTCGATGTCGAAGAGCTGAGAGAAAGAAGTTCCGCACATTCCAGGTTCGTGATTGTGCCGTGCTCGATAATGAAACCGATAACCTTCTCCTCTCTTCTTGATGAAGGATGCGATACTCCGCTGTCATGAAATTCAAGAGCAGAATTCTTCTCTCCTTCCCTTACAGCCTTCTCCATTTCATTCTTCGCTTCATTGACATTAGGCAAAACTACACGGAAATAGTTCTCCGTTACAGTTATCTGAGGTTTGACGTTGTATTCCTTGTAGGAGTCGAAGATCTTTCCAATTCCTGTTCCGTAGGCTTCGATGATATGAAGTCTGTAGAAGAGATGAACAAGATTCTCGTTTCTAGGTACGGAGACTCCTATCATGAGTTCGTCCTCGCTGATTCCGGGAACAAGGCCTCCTACGGAGAGGAATTCGATTCTGTCCGAGAAGATCTTGATGAACGAATTCGCACCTTTGGAGTAATCACGATGAACAATCATATTCACCAGCGTCTCCCTTACTGCAGTCTGGGGATAGTCCCGGATATCAACCCGGTAGTATCTGTAGCCGAAGGAACTCAGCGTCTGATTCTTCTCATCAAGAAAAGAATAAACGTCATCAAGTACTTTGAAGAGAGCCCCCGAATAGGCTCTCCGGTCCCGGAAAACAGACATGTCATCTCCCTGGAAAACCGCAACATCGATTACAAACGGTGACTGGTCGGAAACAAGATATGCAAGATTAGTGTAAAGGCCGTCCTCACCAATCATCTTCAGTGAACGCATCTGCTTTTCTCCGAACTGAAGTCCCGCCCCGCTGAATTCCTTTTCACAGTCGTTGAAGGTCAGTTCCTGCTCCAGGCTTCTCTTCTCGTCAAAAGGATTATCATAAGTCTCCATAATCATCTTTCTGATGACCTTGTCGGATGCGGGGGCAACAGAAAATCCTTGTCTGACATACACACCTCCGACACGCATTCCCTTCTTCGTAAGGTAATATGGTCTGTCTGTTCCTTCCTGAACAGTCAGCTTGAGAAGTTTCTTATCTTCAATATCGATGATTTCGTATCTGAGGAACATGCTCAGATCAGGCTTGATTCCATCTCTCACCATGCTGGATATCTGTAGAGATGCAGAATCGACGTCATCGAGGCCCACGGGTGTTCCGTCATCCCGGACACCGACGAAGATTTCCCCGCCCTTCGTGTTGGCGAAGGCAGTTATCTCCCTTTTGATTTCCTCTGTCACGATTTCCTTAAGTTCAACGGTCTCAGTCTCACGAAAAAGCATACAGTCCTCCTGTGCATAAATCTTATCATATCTAATCATAAAATCAAGTCATGATGAGAAGATTTACATATGTAATTATTACATTACAAGCAAACTAGTTATAATACGTACGCTACCTTAAAATTCAACAATCTCTTCATAAATCAAAGCATCTGGCGTGATTAGATTCTAATTGAAAAGAATTCTACATTTCTTCTCGTAATACCATCTTCATTGCAGGCAAAAGCGACATGAATACCGACGCGATTACCGACATTTATATCACACAATATAATTCTTTATGTTATATCATGTAAATCTCAGTAAAACCGCAATAAACGACACGAATACCGACACGAATACCGACACGAATACCGACACGAATACCGACACGAATACTGACACGTTTACCGACACGTTTACCGACACGTTTACCGACACGTTTACCGACATGGAAAGCGGCATAAGAAAACCCGGAGAACAGAGCCCCGGGCTTGAAATCAGAACCTGCCGCCGCGTCCGCCGTGCGATGCCCCCGAATGCGAGGTGTGTGTTGTCGTATGGTGACTGCCGCCACCGCCGCCTCCGCCTCTGCTGCTGTTCTGCACCCTCCTTATTCTCACCACATTCGAATAGAGGAAAATATCCTTATGGGTGGTGAGAGAGAAGGAATCCTTCACGACATAATCGTCAGCTGAGCACACGAGCCCTACGTTCCTCAGTTTCTTCTTCTGGGAATTCACATACAGATAAGATATGAACGCACCGATTGCGATGGAGAAGAAGAGCGGAGCTCCCCAGTGGAAGGTGTTTTTATTGTTGTATGCGTCGATGTCGCTTCTGACGACCCATTCACCGTCGTCCGCAAGCGCCTGGTCCTCGTAGCCCGAACGAGGAGAATAGTCCGAACATACCTTCACGTAGTTCGCCCAGGAGGAGAATGCCCTGTAGTATTCTCCCTCCGAAAGATACGGGAAGAGCACATCATAGAGGCTGTCGTCACTGAGCGCATTGTCGTCGAGGGCATACATCGCATACCCCGTTGTCGATATGTAATACTCCATCTCCCCCATGTTGACGAAGAAGCATACGCCGTCCTCTCCGTACTCTGACTTCTCGATTACATAGTCGGCGTACCCGGAAGTCGTGTAACCGTGAGAGGATGTGTCGGTGACGATGACACAGCTTATGCCCGTCTCCTCCGTCACTTCCTCGAGGCGTGCCTCAAGTTCGGTGCGTTCGCTCTCCGTGAGAAGAGAAGCATTATCAATAAGGTATTCGGCGGCGCCGAGGGAGAAAACCGTCAGAACAAGCGCAAAGAGTATAAATAATCTTTTCATTTCTCTCCCCCTAAAGCCTTGAAACGAGATAGAAGATGAGGAAGACGACAGCGGCGATTGCTGCTGTTCCTATTCCCCACCAGGTAAAAGCCTTCTTCTTATCGAGAGGAAGGTCCCCCACGAACTTTCCCGTCTGTCCGTTCACGGCATAAAGGTAGGTTTTCCCCTCCCACTTCGTATTGAGAAGCCATACCGGAAGAAGGGCATACCTGCACTCCCCTCCGTTGAGGTTGATGCTCTCCGTCTGCACCTGGGGCAGCGTGAAGCCTTCGGTAGTCGAACGGAAATACTTCTCGACGGAGACCTTCGCCCTCTCGAGAGCCCTCGGCTTGCTTTCCTCGGATGAGACGTCGTACTTGTCTGCAAGGAAGCCCGATAGGTACGCTGTCTGGAAGTCCACCATCCCCGAGTAGTCATAAGGGCCGAGGGCTTCCATGATTTCGTCACTCATGTTTCTGCTGCCGTCGACGGGAATCTTCTCGAAGGAGATGTTTCCGCCCCGCTGCAGAAGATAGTGGTTCGTCTTCGTGTACGTATAATGCGGATCCACCCATGTCTCGACAGTCGTCGCCTTGTAAGTAATAGAAGCATCGGCTGCAGACGAGAAGAGCCACACGGGTACGTAGACCCCATTCACCTCCTCGAGGTGGTTTTCGTCCGTGAAGGCCTTATTGAGGAGTTTCTTACCCCTGAGACTTTCCCTGAACCTGCTGACGGCTTCCTTCTTGTCTATCTTGAAGGGAATCACAAGGTCTGGCTTGAGCGCCCCCTCGAGCTTGTCCGTCAGGATGACGTTGTTCGAGCAGTACGGGCAGACCGTACTTGCGAGAGTCTCGTTCGTGATTATCTCGCCGCCGCAGGAGGAGCAGACGTAATGCTTCAGGCCGTCGTCGTTCCACTCGGTCTGCTCCGCCCTTACGTCCCCGCCGTCCGTCTTCGCACTCTCCCGGGAGAGCACGTCGTCGTATTCCTTCAGGCTCTCGACATCGAATGTGGAGTCGCAGTAGGGACATTTCATCTTCTGCGTGGCGGAGTCGAATTCAATCGTTCCGCCGCAGCAGGGGCATTTGTATTCTCTTGTCACTTCTCGATGTCCTCGTCTCCGAATCTGTCACCGCACTGCGGGCAGAAACGCGGAGGCTTGGTCGGGTCTGCGGGAGCATAGCCGCAGTTGGAGCAGCGGTACTTCACGACTTCGGGCTTCTTCGCGCCGCATTCGGTGCAGAACTTTCCGTAGTTCTCGGTGCCGCATGAGCACTTCCAGGATGCCTTCGAAACCTCGGGCTTCTTCTTACCGCAGTTGGAGCAGAAGAGCCCCGTGTTCTCTTCGCCGCAGGAGCACTTCCAGCTTCCCGCAGCCTTTGCGGGAGCGGCCTTCACCTGGTCCTGTGCAAAGAGGGAGTTGGCGTTGATTCCACCTGCATTCTGAGCCATTCCCATGCCCATGAAGCCGGCCATGGCGCCCGAAGCGTTGTTGGCTGCATCCTTCATCGCAGACGCCTGTGCCTCGACGAGAGTTCCTCTCGCCATCGTTGCCGAGCTCATCATGTAAGCCTTCTGGGCGTTCTGGATCATCTCGGAAATATCATCGGGAACCGTGAGCGAGTTGATGGCGACAGAACTGATGGAGAGGCCGCGTGCATCACTCCACTTCTTCGTGAGCTCGTCGTTCATCGCCTCCTCGAGTTCCTTCGTGTGGTTCACGATCTGATAGGGCCTCAGAGAGAGGTCGCTGAGCTTTCCGAATGCCGGCTGGAGAGCGGAGATGAACTCGCTCTTGAGCTGGGAGTCGATCTTGTCGCGTGTATAGGAATCAGCCATGTTGCCGCAGAGGTTCTTGTAGAACGTCATCGGGTTCGTGATCTTGTAAGAGTAGACACCCGAGCACCTCACCGCTGCATCGAGGTCGAGGCCGAGCTTTGCGTCCACGACACGGAACGGAACGGGATTGGCCGTACCGAACTTGTTGCCGATTATTTCCTTCGTATTGAAGTAGTAGACCCTCTGGTCGCTTCCCTCGTCACCGCCGTAGGTGAATCTCTTCCCCATTGTCTTGAACATATCGACAATGCCCTTTCCCAGTGATCCGGCGAAGATGCTGGGCTCCGATGACTTGTCGTATGTGTACTTTCCGCTTTCCGCGCAGAGTTCGACGACCTTGCCGTTGTCGACAATCATCATGCACTGACCGTCAGCTACGACGATTCCGGATCCGTTCGAGATGATGTTGTCGCTTCCCTTCGTATTCGATGAGCGGCTGCTCGTTCTCTTCGTTCCTCTGACAGCGAGAGTGTCACCGTCGAGGGCCTCGCAGTAAAAATACTCCTTCCACTGATCAGCCAGTGTTCCCCCCGCCGATCCCAGTAATGCCTTGATAAGTCCCATAAGGTCCTCCTGTAATTATTGATAGTTTATCATAAGGATTCGGTAAAAGCAGATTTATTTCGTCTCAAATTCGAAAATATCGTCTGAAGTGACCAGAGTCATTCCGATGCTTGCGGCAAACTGCCGGGCATTGTCGGTAAATCCGTTGAATGAGAAGTACCAGTAATAGACATCACAGCCGCCGGAGATATCCCTTATATCCTTCGAAATATGTTTCTTCAGGTCTGCCGTATCCGCCTCTCTCTTTCTGTACTTACACTCCCCACTGATCAGATTTCCCTTCCCGTCGGAGCATATGACATCTATTTCAGTCGTTCTGTTCCACCATCTGCCGCATTTCGTAAAAAGGAAAGGAAGAGTGAACTCCATGTTTCTTCTCTTCATGTATTCAATGCAGACATCCTCGAATGTGAACGAGATGAACTCATCAAGCCGCGGTTCTATCAGACGACGGTAGACAGTCTCCGTGTCTCCGAATTCAAGTAGAGAGTAGTTCGGATACACAAAGGCATACCAGAAACGAAAAAAAGCGTTGCACAGTCTGTAGATTCCCCGCTGGAAATTCGTTCTGTCCCCTCTTCCGGAATCAAGCGGAAGCTCTCTCTCGACAAGGCCGAGTTCAATCAGGTTCCTCAGGTAAACGCTCAGCTTGCCCTTGTCCGTCATGGTATCGTCGAGAATTTCGGAGAACTTCGTCTTTCCCGAGGCAATGGAGGAGATTATCGAGTTGTACATCATGGGCTCCCTGAGTTCCTGCTTGAGAAGGAATTCGGGCTCGGAATACAGTACGGCTCCCTTCTTCAGCACGGCATTCACGATGTTGTACTCCAGACTCTTCTCCGTATCAAACTGTTCCAGATAGTACGGCACACCGCCGCATATGCCGTATGCTGTCATTTTCTCCTGAGGAGTGTACCCTTCGAGGAACTGCACGGCATCATAGAAAGGCATCTCCCCCATTCTGTAGATTCCCGTAGCCCTGCCGTAAAGAGGATTCTTCTCTGAGAGAACCTTCTTCTCCATGAAACTCATCGCACTGCCGCAGAGGATGATCATCACATTCTCATCCTTCAGAATACCGTCCCAGAGCTTCTGGATTACCGATGGAATCCCGGCATTCTCCATTACCATGTACGGAAACTCGTCGACGACAAGAATGCTCTTCCCGTTTTCATTGCGTGGAAAATCCTTTACGGAAAGGAACGCCCTTTCCCAGTCTTCGAAGACCGAAACATACTCGCTGAATCTGAATACTGAAGATACGGCGGCACTGAAGGATCTGAGCTGTCTCCTGTCCTCAGCCTGCGTGCAGGTATAGAGAACAGCATTCTTTTCCCTGCAGAACTCCTTTATGGTTTCCGTCTTGCCTATTCTTCTCCTGCCGTATATGACAACGAGCTCGGACTTCTTCGACGAATATTTCTCCTCAAGAAAGGAAAGCTCCTTTTCTCTTCCTATGAATCTGTTCATGATCTGATAGTAATAGTATAATCCAGATTTGTCAAATCCAGATTTGTCAAATCACGATTATACATAATGAATGATTCTCCAAACTTCCGCAAAGTGACACAATGAAGCCATGAAGCTCACAGTACTCGGAAGCGGCAACGCACAGGCAGTCAGGATATACAACACATGTCTTCTCCTAGAAAACGGAGGAGAGAGAATGCTCGTCGATGCGGGAGGCGGCAATACGATTCTCCCGCTCCTCGAGAAGAAGAACATTCCCCTTTCGTCAATCGGGAGTCTCTTCATCACCCACGGTCACATCGATCATCTCCTCGGATGTTTCTGGATCATAAGGCGCATTGCGGAGGAGATGAACAAGGGAAAGTACGAAGGGAACTTCACTGTTCACGTCCACGAGGAACTGGGGGAGTTCATCGTTTCCTTCTGCCGGGCAACGCTCACGAAGAAGATATGCGCTCTCTTCGGAGAAAGGATTATCTTCGCCCCCAACCGTGACAGGGAACCGTTCTCAGCTCTCGGCGGCACCGTCACCCCGTTCGACATAAAGTCGACGAAGCTCAGACAGTTCGGCTTCGTGTACGAAGGAGACGGAATAAGGCTCGTGGATGCGGGAGACGAACCGCTATGCATGGAGAACTTCGACCTTGCAGAGAATGCGGACTGGCTCACGCATGAAGCCTTCTGCCTCTACGGCGACAGGGATGTCTTCCATCCATACGAGAAGAACCACAGCACCGTAAAAGAGGCCGCAGAACTTGCAGAGAATCTCGGAATAAGGAACCTTATCCTCTACCACACGGAGGACAGGTCCGGTGTGGAGACGAGAAAGAATCGCTACACTAAGGAAGCGGAGGAATACTTCTCCGGCCGTGTTTTCGTTCCCGACGACGGGGATGAAATCACTTTGTCGCGCTGACGAACTTCTCCACGGCTTCCACGTACTTGTTCTTGTTTGTCAGGTAGCTCTCGGCGTGCCCCGCACCCTCAACCGGAACGAGCGTGACTCTGTCCGGAGCTGCGTCTCTGATTTCCTCGCTCATATGGAACGGAACGAGATGATCGTCGGTGCCGTGTATGATGAGAATCGGAACACTGCTCTTCTTCACAGCCTCGACTGCACCGCGCGAGGTGAGCATGAAGCCTCCCCAGAGGGACGTCGTAAGATTGACAAACCACCTCAGGACCTTCGGAGAGAAGCCGTGGGACGCAAGTACCTTGTCAGTGATTGCACGCGACGAAGTATACGGGCAGTCCGCGATTATTCCTCTTATGTTACTTGAGGAGATTGAATCCGAAGAGTAGAGCACGGTATGCGCGCCCATCGAGATACCCATGAGGTAGATCGGAGTATTCTCTCCGTTACGTTTCTTCACCCACTCGATCCACCTCAGGAGATCTCCCTTCTCCTTCACACCGAAGGTGATTGTATGCCCTTCGCTTCCCATGCATCCGCGCTGGGATATGAGAAGAACATTCATCCCCAGATTCAGCATCAGGGGGCCGCCACCCGAGAAGTCCATAAGCGACACTCCCCTGTAGCCGTGGGCGCAGATTGCGACGGGAGCGGAGGAAGAGACCGGAGAGGAATAGTATCTTCCCTCGAGCTTCAGGCCGTCTTCGGACGAGGTATATACCATCTCGCATTTCCGCGCCGCCATGCTGTTCGTCATCTCGGCGATCTTTATCGCATATTTATAGTGGCCGTTCATCCACTCGATGTCGTTCTGGTGCTTCACGGGGGTATAGAATGTCTTACGGTAGACAATGTATGAGGCGATGAGAACAATCAGGACAAGAATAAAAAGTACAATGAGAAATACAGTCATCACAACACTCCGTTGTTGAATGAGACGGTGAACCGGAAGCCCCCGTCACGGGAATATGTTACACCCGCATCGAGGTTCATGGAAAGACGCGTAAGGTACCCGATGAGAGGCGATAAGCCCAGAGAAACCGAGAGAGAATAAGTGTCAGTGTACGCCATGTTGTCAGTCGCCAGGGTTCCGCTGTACGAAAAGAGAAGATCAACGTTCCTCAGGTACATGCACATAAAGCTTACGGACCTCTGGATTTCGTATGTGAAGAGGCAGACTCCAGCCTTTGCCGTGATTACCGGCGCCTTCACGTTCCCGACCTTCAGTCTCAGAGTCAGAGGGAGGTTGTAACTCATGGTCGGTGTCGACTGAAGCGGAAGAAGACGCGGAACAAGGAGAGCAAGCTCAACCGAAGGAGAAAGGTTCTCCATCGTCAGCTTCGCACCCCACCCCGCATTCTCGTGGCGTCCCTTTCCCGCGGAATGCGAGGAGGAGTAGAGAACGGAGAATGTATTCAGGAACGCTCCGCCGAAATTTCTGTATGCAAGACTCACCTCGTCCGAAAGAGAGATGTATCTCGTATCTGACGAAAGATACCACTTACAGCTTCCCGAGAAATCGATTTCCGCGTTGACGATACCGTCCCTGTACGTCGACACGAAAGATGTGGAGAAATAGCTCTTCCACTTGTAGCCGAGGAACATGAATACCGAGGTTGTATCGTAATCCCATCCCGATGAGAACGAGAGCGTATGGCTCTCCGTGGGGTCGATCGTGATATACGTCACCCCGAGTCCCGAAGAGGAGCCGAGAAGCGTACCCGATGCGTCGCCGAGTGGGAGAAGAAGGCCCTTCTTCATATACAGGAGAGGATTGTACCTCCGGCCGACAAGGGACACCTCTTCGTCTTTCCCCGAAGGAACGAATGCAGTGACGAAGGCTTCTGTTTCATTTCTGAAGGAAAAAGAGGAATACGGCAGAACGCTTACCTTCTTACCCGAAAAGTATGACGAGACGAAGTATATTATCCCGTCCTTCTTCACCGGGAAGTATATGCCGCCGTCGAATTCGTTTGAGGAGAGGGAGCAATACCACTTTCCGTTCTTGCGTCTCAGCTCACCGTATTTCATGAAGGATGATGTGTCATCGCTTCCGGCATACGAGAACGCAAGCGTTCCGTCGTCCGAGAGGGAGACGGACGAAAGCATAATGCCTTCTCCCGTGCTTATGACGTACATCTCCCCCGTTTCCGTATTCACGTAAAGAAAGCCGTACTTCCCCTTCTCCGAAATTACGAACACGGCTTCTTTCTCCGTAAGTGCAGAGCCCGTCCCCATTGTGATGTTCCGTCCGAGAGAGAAGGAGGAAACCACACTGCCGTCGGGAAGCGAGACAAGGTCCATGCGGTAGTTCCTGTCCTCCTCCGTTACAAGGAGTGCCTCTCCGTCGGAGAGCAGCACTCCCGTGAAGTAGTCCTTGTACTCGCCTGCCTTCGTTCCGTCCGTTCTCTCGAGAATGACGCTTCTTTCGGAAGAACCGACATAATCCGTAAGCATGAAGGAAGAGGAAAGGGAAAGAGTCGAAGAGGAGGAGGTAACGGTTCTCAGCTTCTCGACTGATGTTCCGTTTATCCCGTAGAGTCCGGAGGACGTGGAATCGAGTGCGTAAAGCCTGCCGTTTCCGATTGTGAGATTGCTCCACCCTCCCCATCCGGATATGTTCTCCACTTCCCCGGTATCTGCAGGGAGAGTGAGAGAGGAAAGGAAATCCTCCCAGGCGGCGGTGATCTTCACGCCGAATGTGCGACGGAAAATCGAGCCCGTCGTATTGAATAGCGGAAAGAGGCAGCACTCTGTAATGAATTCTGATAATTTCTCCTCTCCGTACTTATCTGAAAGGTATTCGAGAAATCTTCCTCCGACGACATAGGGAAGCGACCCCGAGGGCGTTATGTCGCGTCCGCCCGTGATGTCGTACCACTGGAGGGAAGTCTTTTCCAGGGCTATCTGGTTCACGATGTATAGTGACGACGCGCTGTTGAGTCTTCCTTCCCCGTACCTGCTCTCCATGTAGACTGCGATTCCTTCCGTCAGGGCCTGGTTTAAAAGGAGGTTTCCCGGAATGAACGCATCACCGAAGACGGAGGAGAAGAACTTCACAACCGGGCTCTTTATCGAGCAGGTGAAGGCATGGGTGAGTTCGTGGTAGAAGGTAAGAGTGAAGGGATTCTCCGCATTCGAGAGAAGCGAGAGAGGATTATCAGTCACATACATTATAATATGAGAGGAGGAATATGCCGTGTAGTAGGCGTTGTAATCCTCTGCGTCAGCCTTGAAGTAGACGGGAATATGCAGTTCCGGATCGATACCGAAAAACGATACAAGATCCGAATAGTAATCCTCGGCGACGGATATGATTTCCGCAGCGCTCTCCTCCGTTTCATCGGAGTAGATGAAGTCGAAATGCTCCGTGGACACCACATACTCCCCCGCAGCCAGTGAGAAAAGAAAGAAGGAAAAGAAAAGGAAAAGCGAAAGAAATCTCTTCATAGCCGGAATTATAGCCGTCGCATCGTCCCTTCTCAACGGCATGACACGCCATCTTCTTTTCTCTATCATGTCTCCATGATGATTTTCGATTCTCACTTCCACCTTCTGAGCATGCTTGAAAAGGGAATGGAGCCCTCGCTTCCCGAAGAGATTACGGGAATTGAATGCGGAACGGTACCCGATGACGCTGAAAAGAGGATAGCCCTCGTGGGAGATAGACGAAGCGTATTCCTCTCGATGGGAGCCGGTCCCTGGTGCACGGCGGAAAGCTATCCGCTTTCAGTCGACGGGACGATAAAGGCCCTCGATAGGGAAATAGAGAAATACGGCGCGGATGCCGTCGGGGAATGCGGCTTCGACTTCCACTGGAAGGACTACGGAAGCGCGGAGGAGCAGGAGAAGCTCTTTCTGTATCAGGCGAAGAAGGCGGAGGAACTCTCAGTTCCCCTCATCATCCACTCGCGCGACGCCGACGAGATGCTCAAGAGGCACATCAACATGATAAACGAAAGAACGATAATGCACTGCTTCTCCTCCGGAAAGGATATGATGCTGAGGCTGCTCGAGAGAGGGGCGTACATATCTTTTGCGGGGAATGTGACATACAAGAATAATAAGGATATCCGGGAAGCGGCAGCAGAGTGCCCCGTGGACCGCATCCTCTACGAGACGGACTCGCCCTATCTCACGCCGGTACCCCGCCGCGGGGAGCTCAACAGAATGGAGAACACGGAGTACACACTCGACTTTCTCTCCTCGCTTCGGGGAGAAGACAGAGAAGAGCTCAAGAGAAACGTAATCGGCAACTTCAGAAGATTAATGAAGAACGGAGAAAGTATAGTACGACGTCAATGAATCAGAAAACAGAGCCTCGCTTATCATACGTACCCAGTCGTAGTGGAGGGATATGACACTCCCCACCGACACGGCGGCGACGGCATACCTCTCGTCCATGACGATGCGGGAGATGGTATTCCTGTAGAGCGACGAGGACGTGAGAGGATCGGTGATGATTACGGCGTAGTATCCGTCGCTCTCCCGGGTGAGCTTCTCCTCGTTGACGACGGAGACTCTCCCGGAGTACGTGATGCTCCCGAGCGACGGGTATTCCGAGCTCAGTGAAGAGAACAGAAGCTCATCCTCCCCGCTCCCGTCATCATAGGCGAATGCAACATATTCATCCCCGAAAACCTCAAGAAACGAGGAATACATCTCCTCACGGGAATAGTCGAGTCTGATTTCCTCCCCGTCCTTCACCATCGTGTAGGAGGCGTAATGCTCGCCGCTTTCAGACTGCGAGTACGGCGTGTAGATATACAGGGAACACTTCTTTATCCTCTCGAGGAATGACACTTCACCGTCGCTGCGGGCAACGAGGAAATACCCCGGATTGAAGAATGACGGATGCGTGAAGCGGGACGAGTAATCATCGAAGGCGGAAGGATAGACGTAGACGACAAGCCTGAAGGAGAGGAAAACCGCAGCAAGAGCTGCAGACACTACGATGACGGCGGCAATCACTATAAGGCTCTTTTTCTTCATGGGGAAATATTACTCTCTCCGGCGGGTAATCTCAAGGCCGTTTATAACCGAATTGGAATTCGTTACGACTCATGGAAAAGAGGCGTGGAAAAGTTGACTCAATCCGGAATAATCGTTAAATTAGTAGCGGTTTCTTACAGGAGGCTTATTTATGACAAGTTACAAAGAATTGGGTCTTGTTAACACAAGAGATATGTTCGCCAAGGCTGTCAAGGGCGGTTACGCCATCCCGGCCTACAACTTCAACAACATGGAACAGATGCAGGCAATCATCCAGGCATGTGTCGAGACGAAGAGCCCCGTCATTCTCCAGGTTTCCAGAGGTGCAAGGGATTATGCAAACATCAACATCCTCAGGAACATGGCACGCGGTGTCGTCGAGTATGCACACGAGCTCGGCTGCGACATTCCTATCGTTCTCCATCTCGACCACGGTGACTCCTTCAAGACATGCAAGGAATGCATCGACAACGGTTTCTCCTCTGTCATGATCGACGGTTCCTCCCTTCCCTACGAAGAGAACGTCAAGGTCACAAAGCAGGTTGTCGAGTATGCTCATCAGTTCGACGTCACAGTTGAAGGTGAACTCGGAGTACTTGCCGGAATCGAAGACGAGGTAAGCGCTGCAAAGAGCCACTATACACGCCCCGAGGAAGTCGAGGACTTCGTAGGAAAGACAGGTGTCGACTCACTCGCAATCAGCGTAGGTACATCACACGGTGCATACAAGTTCACACCCGACCAGTGCACGAGAAATGCAGACGGCATCCTCGTCCCCCCAGAGCTCAGATTCGACATTCTCGCTGAAATCGAGAAGAAGCTTCCGGGCTTCCCGATTGTTCTCCACGGTTCCTCATCCGTACCCCAGCAGTACGTCAAGATGATCAACGAGCACGGCGGAAAGCTCTCCGACAGCGTAGGTATTCCCGAGGAGCAGCTCAGAAAGGCAGCAAAGAGCGCAGTATGCAAGATCAACATCGACTCCGACGGCAGACTTGCAATGACAGCTACAATCAGAAGAATCTTCGACGAGAAGCCCTCCGAGTTCGATCCGAGAAAGTACCTCGGACCTGCACGTGACGAGCTCAAGAAGATGTACATGCACAAGAACAACGACGTTCTCGGCTCAAGCGGACACGCTCTCGACTGAGACTGACTTTATTCTGTACGAAGGGATGCGCGGGCATCCCTTTTTCTTTTCAGTCAGTCTTTTGAGAAGAATCGGAGGCAATATCTGAGAGTGTTCCGAAGAAATCGGGTTCAGGCAGTGCCCCGAGAAAGCCGCGTCGGTACATCTCCACGAGGTCGCTCTCCGAGCGTATTCCGTCCTTCCCGGCAGTGAAGGATGCAAGGGAATAAAGGTAGGTATCATTCCTGTCCTTCGATGTGAACCATATCTGCTCCTTTCTGAAGAGCGTTCTGCAGTCCAGAAGGGAGACGTCATGTACGGTGGCAATCAGCTGGGCCTTCGTATTGAGGGCATTGTTGAAGAGGGAGAACACGGATCTCGTGAGGGCGAAATGGAGGCTTCCGTCAAGCTCGTCGACAACAAGAATCCTCCCCTCTTCAAGAGCATTGATGATATAACCCGAAAGGGCTGTCATCTTCTTCGTTCCCGTTGAATCGAAGAGAACCGACGGCATCGTCACTCCTCTGTAGACGGAGCCCAGATGCATCATTTCCTCGGGAGAAACGGCGGAAGAAAGTACGGCTTCCTGCGGCAGGAGCTCATCGTCATCGAATCCGTGAGAGAGCATCTTTCCTGCTTCCTCATCCGTCAGATACCTGAAATCATCAAGATCGAGGTCTGCGCTTCTTATGAACCGGACAAGTCTCTCCTTCTTCTCTCCCTGACTCTTCATCATCCTCACCGTGTTCTGCAGCGGAATATTGTTCATATCTACAATGTCTATTTTCTCCGCAAACGACATTGCTCTCTTCCTGAAGAGATCGATTCCGGGGAAGAGAGACGTATCCACAACGCTGAGAATGATACTTTTCTTCGAGAGACTTCCCATCATCTTCAGGAGTTCTGTGTCGACTGCATAGTGCTTTTCCGTCACATTGTCCCTTATGAGGATGTCCTCCTCCCTGACATTCCTGTATCTGTCTCTCAGAACCCTGGCATAACGCTCGTAGAGGAATTCCTTCTTTCCCGTGTCGTACCTGAACTCGAAAAGGAACTGTTCTCCCTCAGAGATAAAGGAGAGAGAAATTTCGGAGACATCACTTTCCGAGAAGAGATTGCTTTTTATGGTGTATCTGTTGTTGAGGAGAATATCCCTCAGAAGTCGCACGATGCGCACGAAGTTCGTCTTACCGGAATTGTTGGGGCCGATGAGGACGGCGGACTTCAGGACATCGACGTCGTCATAGGAGACGCAGGCTGTCGGGAACTTTCTGTAGTGAAGATTCGCCTTCATCGAGAAAGTGACGGGGCTCGAATAGATGAGGGTGTTGGAAACCTTTATGTAGACTATCATGCTTACCTCATGTTCAAGTTAGCATACTTCTATTTTTCATGCAAGAAAATTGCACAAAATCTAAGCATAGCCCTGTAACAACGGCTTGAAATACGCCGCCGCCATTTTCCGGCATAAAACTCACCCCCTTCTCCCTCTCTGCCAATCCGCATGTCTCAAGATACCGTTCCAGATGGGCAGAGCTCCGGGAGACGAAGACAGAGCCCTGTCACAGGCACGAGTAAAACAGCAAAAAAACAAGATAATCCTTTTCAGGAGCTGTATCTGATTTGACAGTAGTTTTTCTTAATGCTAATCTTTCTCAAGTGTCAGAGACACTAATCTGTATAATTATGTTCTGCGCCGGCCAAGCGCAAGGAGTTGAATGGCTACAAAGGATTTGAGAATCAATCGCCAGATAAGGGCGAGAGAAGTCTTTCTGATTGATGAAAGTGGCAGTCAGAGAGGAGTTATGAGCACTTTCGATGCTTTGAAGGTTGCCGAAGAGGCGGGACTGGATCTTGTTGAAGTCTCCCCGATGGCCAACCCGCCCGTATGCAAGGTGCTCGACTTCGGAAAGTACCGCTACGAGCTAGAGAAGAAACAGAAAGAAGCGAAGAAGAATCAGGTTGTAACCAAGCTCAAGGAAGTCAGGATGCAGTCCAAGATTGCCGAGGGCGACATCAACACGAAGAGCAAGGCCATTGCGGAATTCCTTGCAGACGGCAACAAGGTAAAGGTGTCAATCCGCTTCAAGGGAAGGACGATGACGCACCCCGAACTCGGTAAGGACGTACTCGATACGATTCTCGTCAAACTCACCGAGATGGAATGCCCCTTCAATCTTGACAAAAGTGCCTTTATGGAAGGTAAAATGATGAGTATCATGCTGTCACCGTCGAAGAGCAGCAGGAAGGCTCCGAAGACTGCTCCCCAGAAGAGCGGAGAAGAGCCGAAGACAGAGTAATTCACTCCCGTACGGGATTGAAATAAAGTAACGGCTGGGGGATCTTGTTCCCAGCAGTGCTATAGGAGGGCAAATATGCCTAAGATGAAAACAAGAAAGAGCGCAGCAAAGCGCTACAAGGTCACCGGAAGCGGCAAGGTCATGATCAAAAAGCAGGGATCGCGCCATATTCTCACCAAGAAGAGCTCCAAGAGAAAGATGAATCTTCGTCATCAGGGAGTTCTTGCCGATGTTGAAGCAAAGAGAGCAAAAGAAATGCTCCCTTACGCTTAATTAAGGAGGAGAGATTATGCCAAGAGCAGTTGACGGTACAAAAAGAAAGGACAGAAGAAAGAAGATTCTCGATCAGGCTAAGGGTTACTACGGCCGCAGAAGCACCAACAACAGAATCGCAAAGGATGCTGTTGCAAAGGCAGGCCAGTACGCATACCGCGGCAGAAAAGAGAAGAAGCGTGACTTCAGAAAGCTCTGGATTGCAAGAATCAGCGCAGCTGTACAGGCTGAGGGTTTAAACTACTCACAGTTCATGCACGGCCTCAAGCTGGCTAACATCGAGCTCAACAGAAAGGCACTTTCCAACATGGCTGTTGAAGACAAGGCAGCATTCAGCGCACTTGTCGGTCAGGTAAAGGCGGTTCTCGCCTGAGGAGGAGAATAAATGGAGCGTATCAGCAGAAACGAACTCGTAGCTTTCAGACTCAAGAAGGCGACAGGCGCACTTCAGATTCTTTCTGGAGAAATCGAAGACCTGAAAAAGAGACTCTCTCTCGTCGAAATCCATAATGAGGAACTTCAGGAACTCATCGACAGGATAAGCGAGAGTACTGCTGCCATCAGCGCATCCGTCGGCAAGTCCCTCGAAGCCCTCACGGACAATCTCGACTTCGTCCAGAATTCCGATGAGAACAGCGAAATCGCCACGGCCGAAGAATTCTCGGCAGGCGGTGCGGACGACACCGAATTCGACTTCTAGGATTAATTCCTGTTCTACATGGAGGCTCAAAAGCCTCCATTTTTAATGTAAAAATCATTTCCCTGTTTTCAGAAAACGTGTAGAATGGAGTCAGACCTATAGAAACGCAATCAAGCACCTCTTGGCTCAAACCTATCTATTCGGAGTCTGGGATAGCTTCTGCCTGCATTGCACCCGCCGCATGCGGTAACACAGGGTACAGAACGCAAGCGAACAAGGACTCCCCCTTGAACTAATGTTCAAGAGTCGACGATTGGCTGTTTTCTATAGGATTTTTTTTGTTTCAAGACTATACTGAGTCCATGAACACTTCAGATAAGCTCATATACGTCACACTGCCCTCCTCCTTCGCACTCGACCTCGGAGGATTCAGACTCGACCCGTCAATCGAAGTTCCCTTCTCCGTTCCGGAAGAGAGGGAGAAGATGGAAACCGGGGACTACACAGTCGAGAACCTTCTCAGCGGCCTCATCACATCCGTTGCGGAGGACGAGAAGGGAGAGAATTACACATATTACAGAAACCTCATCAACGCAATCGACCCCGAAATTGTCACAAAGCTCAACCAGGCTGCGATTGCAAAGGAGCAGAAGGGAGAATATGACTTCGCACTGCTTCTGTTCAAGGCGGTCTATCATCTCCTGCCGCAGAGCGCATCCTGCATAAATCTCGCAACCCTCTACTCCTACATGGCTGTGGAGAAATCGAAGAAGGGAGAGGACAACCGCAACGACATAAAGAAGGCAAGAGAGACTCTCGAAGGAGGACTCAAACTCTTCGGTGAAGACGAAGACCTCCTCTACGAGTGTGCGGCCTTCGAAGCCTTCATGGGCAACCTCGAGGAAGCGAAGGAATACATGGACCGTTACTTCCCCGTCGCCACGGAGGGCGAGAAGAAGGAGGAGATGAAGAAGACCTACAGGGAAGTATGCTTCAAGATCGACAACAGCGAGAAGATCGAGGAAGCCTACGACTTCCTCTCCCTCGGAGAGCCCGACAAGGCCCTTCCCGCAATAGAGAGCTTCATCACCAACAACCCGAAGATCTGGAACGGCTACTTCCTCAAGGGCTGGGCCGAAAGGATAAAGAACGAGTTCGGAGAAGCGAAGAAGAACTTTTTAAAATGCATCGAACTCGGAGAGAGCAACGCCGAGATCTACAACGAACTCGGACTCTGTGAGCTCGGAGAGGGAAACAGCGAACTCGCCGAATTATATCTCGAGTCGGCATACGACCTCGACAGCGAGAATCTCACGGTTCTAACGAATCTTGCATTCCTTTCTCTCGGAAGAAACGACTACGACAAGGCGAGAGAGTACCTCGAGAAGGCAAGGTACCTTGCTAAGGATGACAAGCTCGTTGACCATCTCATAAAGAAGTACGAGAAGGAAACGGGAGAGAAGATCGGGGAGATTATCCACGAGGAGATCGTGAAGAGCGAAGACAGGAACGGAGAGAGCGTCAGGGACAATCTCTTCAGGAGCTTCGAAAAGAGCGATGAGACAGTCTGCGACTGTCAGAAGGCGGAAAATCAATGAAAACTGAAACACACTCCACAGAGGAGACATTCGAACTCGGAAGAAGAATCGGAGAGAAGCTGAAGAAAGGTGACGTCGTGTCGCTCCGCGGCTCGCTCGGCGCGGGAAAGACCGTGATAGCCAAGGGCGTTGCCGCAGCTCTCGGAATAACCGAGGCCATCGTAAGCCCGACGTTCACGCTTGTACAGGAATACGACGGACGGGAGAAGCTCTACCACCTCGACATCTACCGCCTCAGCGGAGAGGACGAATTCGAGTCCATGGGCGGAGAGGAGTTCCTCTACCCCGACGGCATCACACTGATCGAGTGGTCGGAGAAGATTGAGAGCATGCTTCCCGACAATACAATCTACATCACACTCGACATCAACGAAGACCTCTCGCGTACGATTACAATTGAAGGACTGGACTTATGAACATACTATCCGTCGATACCTCCACATCAATACTTTCGATAGCACTCAAAACAGACACATCCTACGAGGAGAGAATGGTCAACGGCAACTTCTCCCCGAGCGAAAACCTCATGGGTGAGATAAAGTCCCTCCTCTCGAGAGCAGGACTTACACTCTCCGACCTCAATCTCCTCGTCTGCACGAAGGGCCCCGGCTCCTTCACCGGACTCAGAATCGCAATGGCGATGCTGAAGGGAATAAACCTTTCCGTCGACGCACCGCTTGTCAGCGTCCCCACCCTCACTGCAGTCGAAAGGACGGTGGAGAGACTCTGGAAGGGACCGGTACTGAGCATACTCGACGCAAAGAAGAAGAAATACTACTACCGCCTTACGGAGAACGGAAAGACCATCATCCCCGACAGGGACGAGACAGTCGAGAACATCGTGGAGGAAGTGAAGAAGATTTCCTCGCCCGTTCTTCTTACGGGTCCCGATGCCGAGGCATTTTACAAGAAGGCTCTCGCCGTCGACGAAAACGTAAATCTCGTCCTCGACCCCGACACTCCGAGAAACCTCTCCGGGGCTCTCATAGAGCTCGGAGAAGAGATTTATAAGACAAAGGGCGCCGACGACATCGGAGAAGGCCCCGTGTACATAAGGCGGAGCGACGCCGAGGAGATGCTCGAGAGAAAGACGAAGGAGGCCCGGGGTGGAAACTGACATCCTCGTCATAGGCTCCGGCCCCGCGGGAATGAGTGCCGCACAGTACTCCGCACGCGCGGGATGGTCCACCACCATCATCGACCCGATGGGGCCCGGCGGACAGCTTTTATATATAGATGAAATCGAGAACTATCCCGGATCCGAAAAGCTCAGCGGCTACATGCTCTCCGAGAGAATGGAGAAGCAGTGCGAAGCCTTCGGAGTCAGGATGGAGTACACGAGAGCGCTCTCGATAAGGAAGGAGAACAATCTCTTCCATACGGCAACGGACGACGGTGAGATAGTATCGAAAGCGGTGATAGTCGCTACCGGAGCAGTCCACAGAAAGCTCGAAGTGAAAGGCGAAGAGGAATACAGGGGAAAGGGCGTAAGCTACTGCGCAACCTGTGACGGCCCCTTCTTCAAGAACAGAAAGGTCATAGTCGCCGGAGGCGGAGACACGGCGCTGACGGATGCTCTCTATCTCTCGTCACAGGCAAAGGAAGTCGTAATCGTACACCGCAGAGAGGAATTCAGGGCCCAGAAGGTACTGCAGGACAGAGTGAAGGCGACGGCGAACATATCACTCGTACTCGGCGACACCATCACCGAGATACTCGGAGACGGCAGGGAAGTGACTGGAGTGAAACTTCAGAGCGGAAGGGAGATCGAAGCATCGGGAGTCTTCGTATTCGTCGGAATGACCCCCTCTTCGGATATCGTTTCAGGCATCGCGGAAACAGACGGCGGTTACATAAGAACCGACGGCGGCAACCGCACGACGCTTCCGGGGCTCTTTGCAGCGGGCGATGTCACTACGACGTCATTCAGACAGGTAGTCACAGCAGCCTCCGACGGCGCAAGAGCCGCACACAGCGCGGACGAGTACATCAGGGCGCTGTAATTTCCAAAATTTGAACTTGCCCTATTCAGCATAGTGAGAGGATAATTAAGCCATGAACATACTCATGGTAACCAGTGAAGCCGTCCCCTTCTCGAAGTCAGGAGGACTGGCTGATGTCGCAGGCGCACTTTCCTCGTCACTGAGCTCTCTCGGACACAATGTAACAGTATTCATGCCCTTCTACTCCTTCATAAGGAAGGACGGCTGGAAGAAGGCGGTATCGTATCAGATTCCGATGCTCTCGAAGAACGAGAGGGTCGTCGTATATGAAAAGGAAGTGGACGGAGTCACCTACGCGGGACTCGATCACCCCTATTTCTCACAGAGGAAGGGAATATACGGAGACACGTCGTTCACGCCGTATGCCGACAACTGCCCGAGGTTCATGGCCTTCAGCAAGGCTGCCGTGCTCTACATTCTCGCGCGCGGCCTCAAGACGGACATAGTCCACTGTCACGACTGGACGACGGGATTCGTTCCCCATTACCTCAGGTACTTCAAAGCACCCGGAAAGTGTGTCTACACAATCCACAACCTCGAGTA
Organism: Acutalibacteraceae bacterium; assembly: GCA_963626075.1. Taxonomy (GTDB): domain Bacteria; phylum Spirochaetota; class Spirochaetia; order Sphaerochaetales; family Sphaerochaetaceae; genus Ornithospirochaeta. The sequence goes on along the minus strand of CAVFVX010000015.1, from coordinate 6,876 downwards.
CCAGGGAGTGTTCCCGCTCCTCGATGCAGTGCTCTCCTCATCGGTGGTGCCGGAGGAAGCAAAGAGAAAGGGAAACATCAACATGATGGCACTTGCCCTCTCGACAGCGGAGAAGATAACGACTGTCTCCCCCTCCTACTCCAAGGAGATACTCACCTCCCAGTACGGCGGAGGACTCGAGGACATACTCAAGCAGCGGGAAAGCGACACACTGGGTATTCTCAACGGAATAGATACCGGAGAGTGGAATCCCGCATCAGATACTCTCATTCCCGCAGTCTTCTCGAAGGACAGAATGGACGGAAAGAAAATCTGCAAGAGAGACATACAGAAGGAATTCCATCTTGAAGAAAGAGACGATGTGCCTCTCATCGCAATGATCTCGCGCCTCGCCTCCCAGAAGGGATTCGACTCCCTTCTTCTCGAAGGTGACGAGTGCGCACTCGAGAGAATACTGAAGACGAACGTCCAGGTCGCGCTCATCGGAACGGGCGACAGCAGATACATTTCGCGCCTCAGTTCCCTCATGGTCGACTACCCCAACCTCTCGGTGAAGATCGTATTCTCCCAGGAGCTCTCACACCGTCTCGAAGCGGGAGCGGACTTCTTCCTGATGCCTTCGGTATACGAACCCTGCGGTCTCAACCAGATGTACTCCCTCGCCTACGGCACGGTTCCGATCGTCCACGCAACGGGAGGCCTCAAAGATACAGTGAGAGACGGAGAGAACGGGATCAGCTTCATCACACTCAGCCCCGACGACATCGTCGAGGCGGTCGGGAGAGCCCTCGAACTCTACAGCGACAGGGAGAAGTTCGCTGCAGTGCGGAAAGAGGGAATGAGCGAGGACAACTCCTGGAAGGTTTCCGCGGGAAAGTACGAAAAGCTTTACACGGAGTTAACGTCAAAGGCGTAAGAAGAAAAAACAATAACTTTATTTACCAAAGAAAAGGTATAGAATAGATACAAAGGAGATTCAGACCCATGACTCTTAACAACAAGAAAGTAGTCGCCATCATTCTCGGCGGAGGAAGAGGAACAAGACTCTACCCTCTCACAATGGACAGATCAAAGCCGGCAGTACCGTTTGCAGGCAAGTACCGCCTTGTAGATATCCCGATTTCGAACTGCATCAACAGCAACATCAGACAGATCTACGTCCTGACACAGTTCAACTCGGCTTCCCTTCACAACCACATCTCGTCAACATACAACTTCGACGCATTCTCCGGCGGATTCGTAGAGATTCTCGCAGCAGAGCAGACATACGCTTCCGAGACCTGGTACCAGGGAACGGCAGACGCTGTAAGAAAGAACCTCAAGCACTTCAGAGACCAGAATGCCGAGTACTACATCATCCTCTCGGGCGACCAGCTCTACAGAATGGACTTCAACAAGATGCTCGAGAGACACATCGCAACGGGCGCCACACTCACGATTGCAGGTAAGCCCATTTCGAGAAGCGAAGCTACGGGCCTTGGAATCATGGGATGCGATGAGAAGGGCATGATCAAGAAGTTCTACGAGAAGCCGGCTGCAGACGTCGACATCTCCGACTACATCATCCCCGAGAGCACACTCAAGGACCAGCTTGGCCAGAAGAGAACGGAGAAGAACGAGTACATCGCATCGATGGGTATCTACATCTTCAACGCAAAGGACATGGAGACTGCCCTCAACAACGACAAGACCGACTTCGGCAAGGAAATCATTCCAGACATCATCAAGGACAAGCCCGTCGCATCCTACCTCTTCGACGACTACTGGGAGGACATCGGAACAGTCAAGGCATTCTATGAGGCCAACCTCAACCTTGCCTCCGACAAGCCGTCCTTCAACTTCTACGATGAGGAAATGCCGATCTACACACACAGAAGACACCTTCCTGCAACGAAGGCGAACTTCTGCAACATCTCAAACTCCCTCACAAGTGAAGGATCCATCATCACGAACGCATACATCGTCAACTCCATCATCGGTGTCAGAACATTCATCGAGGCCGGAGCATCCCTCGACGGCGTCTACACGATGGGTGCCTCAAGATACGAAACCGAAGAGGAGAAGGCCGAGAACGCAAGGAAGGGCATTCCGAACATGGGTATCGGAAGAGCAACCATCATCAAGAAGGCGATCATCGACCAGAACGTCAGAATCGGTGCGAACTGCCGTATCGGAATCGACAACATCAAGAGGCCCGAAGGTGACTTCGAGATGTACTCCGTACACGACGGCATCATCGTCATCAACAAGAACGCCATCATTCCCGACGGCACGGTAATCTGACCCTTTCAGATACAGTTAAGCTCCGGAGAGAAAAATCCGGGGCTATTTTTAAAAATAAAAATCATAACCCGAATGTTGCGTATTTAACATTCAGGGACTAAACTTAGGTAAATACAAAGAGGAAGAAGGAGAAGTTCTGCTTCTCCGGGGTCAAGGATCCTTTTTATTATTTCTGAAGTACAGAGCCCTTTTTCAGGGCACGGGAGTATTATGGACTACGGAATATTAAAAAGCTGCAAACTGTTCGAGGGCATGGAAGAAGCCCAGATAGTCGATATATGCAACATAGTCGACGGCAAGGTACTGAACGCCGAGAAGAATACGTACATTATCAAAGAAGGCTCGGAGACAAGGTACTGCGGTTATCTCATCAGCGGAAGCGCATACACATACCAGGAGGATTACTCCGGCGGCTTCAGGAACGTCGTAAGCTACGTAAGGCCAGGATGCATATTCGCGGGCGGCGCTTCTGTACTGAAGATGACCTACCCTCTCAGCGTCATCACGCGCGAGGACTGCGTCTACTTCGCATTCGACGCGAACAAGCTTCTCTCGGCAAATCCGTCGACGAGGCCTCTCAATCTCATCCAGTTCGAGAGCAACTTCATCACGCTTCTCTCTAGAAGCATCTACATCCTTTTCGACAAGATATCGTTCCTCACCCAGCGTACGACAAGGGCACGCCTCATAGCATACCTCATCCACCGCTCTGCGGAGAACAAATCGAAGACGTTCTCAATAGACTTCAACCGCCAGCAGCTTGCCGACTACCTCGGCGTCGACAGAGCGGCAATGACGGTAGTCCTTACGGAGCTCATGAACGAAGGCTACCTCACCTACAACAAGAACGACTTCTCCCTTACGGATAAGACCTTCGAGGAATTCTGAGTATCACAACATAAGCTTTTTCAACCTGTGTCACGGCACAGGTTGTTTTTTTCACTCGAAGAGATCATCCATGAGTATGACATTGGTGAATATGCTGCCGTATTCGTTCCTTTTAAGGCCGAAAGTCGTAATCAGCGTACTTCTCACCGCCACCTTGGGCTGAAGCTCCTTCGAAAGTATATTCTCCCTCTCGAGCAGAATCCGGTAGTAATCCCTGTCCACCTCGAATTCTCCGCTGTAGAACTTGAGTTCACACATGTTCACCACGTTGTCGTTTCTCTGAATCAGAAGATCGATCTGCGTCCCCTTCTCGTCATCACTGCGCTTTGACCAGGCTGAGCAGGTGGTTATGACACCGGAGATTCCGAGAGCTTTCTTGATTGCATCAATGTGATTGAAGCATACGTTCTCAAAGGAAAGGCCCCGCCAGACAGAGAGAGCCGGAAGAGATGTATTCTGCTCCCAGAACAGCTCATTCTCTGAAGTGCGGCCGTTCATGAAATACAGATAGAAAAGACAGAACGGATCCACCAGTCTGTAATGAGTCTCGTTCTTCTTCATTCCGAACGGCACATACTTTACGACGAAATTCCCTGCTATAAGTGCGTTAAGGCTACGTGTTATGCTTCCTCCGTCCGAAAGATGCAATTTCTCACTGATTTCAGCTCTGGTGTAACCAGCATTCTTCGTAGCAATAAATGAAACGATGGATTTCACCAGCTCCGGATTCTCAAAAACTGAAGCAAACAGTCTGTTGTATTCATCCTTGAGCTTCGCATTCTCGGCAAAGAAGACTGCATCTATATTCTGGGCAAGGCTCATGCTGCCGTCGATATAACCCATATAGTACGGAATACCTCCGAAAATCATGTAACTCTGAACTATGTCATAGCGGGAGAATCTTACATTATTTGCCTTGTAGAATTCCTCGCACTCCTTCAGCGTGAACGGCTTGAGCTTTATTTCGTATGTAACACGGTTGTAGAGTCCCCCGTGTGCATTGATGAGCTTGTCGAGAATCCAGGAATTTGCGCTTCCGCAGACGATGACCATAAGGTTCTTTCTGTGGCACCCCCAGGTGTTCCAGAATCCTTCGAATGCACGCATGAAGCCCGAGCGCGGAGAATCGAGCCACGGAAGTTCATCAAAGAAGACCACCTGTCTCGAGCCGTCATCGATTTTCTGCAGATGCTTCTCAAGGAGAAAGAGCGCCTCAAGCCAGCTCTGCGGCTTCGCACACTCCTCCATCCCCTGCAGAACAAGAGAGTTGTAGAAATGATCCAGCTGAGCCCTCAGCAGCCCAGTGCTGTCGGTATTGTCCGGGGCAAGCCCGGCATGCCGGAAGGTGATGCGGGAAGAGAACACCTCGTCTACCAGATACGTCTTCCCCACTCTTCTTCTGCCGTATATGGCAACAAGTTCCGCACTGTTCTTTGAATAAAGCCTCTCAAGCTCCTTAACTTCCTTTTCTCGTCCTATCATGGCAGCCTCCATGTTTATTTGGAGATTTCTCACTAAAAATGCAGGGTTATCTCCAAATAAAATTTAGCACACAAGAGAATGAAAGGCAAGAAAACCGGAAGCAATAAGTACAAAAAGTGATACAGCTTCAGCAGTTAGAACAGAATCTTCACGGTACGAGATATTCATCTTGAGCAATAGGAATACGTGGAGACTTCGAAAAACCTGAAATCTGAGGAAGTGATAACAGGTGAATCCGATTACAGTACAGAAAGGTGATATCGGATACGACTCCGGCATCGACAGCTTCCATTCTTGCCCAACAGGAAGAGCTGAAGTAAACTCTGACAAAGGAGTTGAAAGATATGGAAACAGTGAAACTGCCGCTCGGTATATCGAGCTTTGAAGATATCAGAAACAAAGGAATGCTCTTCATTGACAAGACTCCGCTGATTGGTGAAATTCTGGAAAGAGGATTTAGCGTATGTCAGATTACCCGCCCGAGAGGTTTCGGCAAGACGCTCGCCATGTCCATGCTCTCATCCTTCCTCGACATATCGAAAGACAGCAGAAAGCTCTTCGATGGGCTTAAAATTTCCGAAGACAAGGAACTCTGCGACAGATGGATGAACAAATACCCGACAGTTCTCGTTTCATTCAAAAGTGTCGACGGCCCCGATTTCAACACTGCATTCGACTCTCTCAGGAATATCCTGTCCAACCTGTTCTCCGGTTATTCATTTCTACTCGACAGTCCGTCAGTCATCATGGCCGAGAAAGAGCATTTCAGGAAGATTGAAAACGGAACCGGAGGAATCGTCGACGTCATGCACGGTCTTCAACTTCTTATAAGGATGCTGAGCGAACATTACGGCAAAAAGGTCATTCTTCTCATCGACGAATACGATGTTCCGATAACAACAGCCGCAAGCAGAGGCTACTATGACGATATGGCATCTGTCATATCGGGAATCATGGTGACTCTCAAGGACAATGAGTATCTCGAGTTCTCGATAATGACAGGATGCTTAAGGATTACAAAGGAAAACATCATCGGCCGCAACAGTATCTACTCGAACACCGTCACAAGCATTGCCTACGACGAGTATTTCGGCTTCACCGAGAAAGAGGTAACGGACACATTCCGCAGTCTGGGACTTGAGGGCAAACTTGATGGCGTAAAGGAATGGTATGGCGGCTACCGCTTCGGAAAAGAGGACCTATACTGTCCGCGGGATGTCATACATTACCTTGACAGTCTTTCCGCCAATCCCGATTCAAAACCGGAAAACTACTGGAAGAACACAAGCAGCAATGACATCGTGGAATCATTCATCTCGGGCTGCAGAAAGTTCATGCTCGACGATATCGACACTCTTCTCTACGGCGGAACGATAACGAAGGTCATCGACGAGAACCTGTCCAAAGATGACCTACTGTCCATCAACAACAACATCTGGAGCATTCTCATGATGAAAGGCTACCTCGCAATAACTGAAGAAGATAACGGCTATCACCTCTCGGATGACGAAGTCAGCCTGAAGATTCCCAACAGGGAGATTATGAACATCTTTTCCTCGTCTCTCACGAAGTGGGTCATCGAGGTAAGTAAGAAAGCTGATCTCTCTGACTTATCGGCTGCCCTCTGGACGGGAGACGCGGAGACAATCAGCAGAGGAATGACGAAGATTCTCAACGAGACCATAAGCTACCACTACATCTGGCATGAGAACACCTATCATCTTTTCTTAGACGGACTTTTCAAAGGTATGGGGTACAGAATCGAGTCCAACAGGGAATACGGCATGGAACGCCCAGACATCGTGGTATCGGACGACATGCGTACAAAGGTTGCCGTCTTCGAGATCAAAGGCCCCAATGAAACGCTTCAAAAGGCGTCGAATCAGATTGATGAGAAGAAGTATGCCGACGGTCTTACCGAATCAAGTCTCATCATGTGTTATGCCGTACGCTTCAGCGAGAAGAGCGCGGAGGTTGTCCTTACGGACAGGATACAGAGATAACCTTCTTCAGAGAGCATCTCCGTGCTTTGGATAAACTTTTGGAGAATGACAGCGGCAAAAGTGCAAGAAAACCTCCAGCTTGATCAACAGCAATCTTGAGCATGATGAGAACACAAGCCGGAGAAAGCTGTATCCTACTTCGTAATCCATCTCCCGGTTTTCTTTGAGCCCTCCCTTTTCAGAAGACCACATTCCCGGAGTCTGGCACAGATTTTCTTTA